>DASYZB010000104.1 GCA_035946615.1 Verrucomicrobiia bacterium | reverse complement strand
ACTTTGGCGCGAGCGCCGTGGCGGCAGATGCGAGGCGCGACGAAGGAGCATAGCCGCCAGCGCTCTGTAACTGAGGAGCAACGAAGCAGATGCCGTCACGCCGCCGCGTCAAAGTGTAAAGGTTATTTTTTGACGGCCCCTAACTACGCCGCAATCGGCCTGATTTCCAATTCCAATCGGCCGCCTCCCGCCCGAGGCAATCTCCCTAAACCCCTTTTTGCGCCTCTGCGTCTTTGCGTTAAAAACCTTGCCCGGTTCGAAAAAATAAATCCAAAAAAATGCAATTTTATTTCGTTGACCATGAGCCGCTTGCAAATTTCCTCAAAAAATCGCTCCGCCAAACGTATTTTTTTCAATTCTCGACTCTTAGTACATATAGAGAGATCGATCTCTCTCGGGCTTGGCGCCCTCCGCCCGAATGGCGCCCAATCCGCAACCTTTACCCATACCGGGCGCCAGGCGAGCGCTATGATGCGCCGCAAACCGAAAATCGGAAAACATGCCGTTTGTCTAAAATTTGAAATTGGAACATAGCAGCTCCAGGTTCTGTCACCGCCCCGTCAATATTCGACGTAAGATGTTGATCTAGAAGGAGCCCATCGGAATCTAGCACTCCTGAAACAAATGCAAACACCCATCCCAAACTCCGAATCATACCGCATACCTCACCCCTCCGCCAACGCCTGGGCCCTGTTAACTCCGGTTGTCTCAGCCCAAAAACCGGAGTCAACCGGAGTCAACCGGACTCAACCGGACCTATTCGCGGATACCGCGATTCCGCTCAGACGCCACCTTAACGAATGTAGGTCGAATGAAGGTAAATCAAACCAAATTCAACCAAATGAAGCCAATTCGCGGATAAAAGTGCCCCCCATCTCCCCCCAAATCCGGTCAACTCGGCAAAGAATCGGTAAAGCGAACCCCCATCGTCCCATCCCATCTTTCCCATTCCTCCCATCACTCACAGCCGCCTCGGCCACCAAAAGTAACCAATAGGCGCCAATAGACACCAATTCGCGTATAAAAATGAACCCCCTCACTTCCAATGCCTTCAATCGAACTGCCCGCTGCAGAACGCCTATGCGAAAAGCGCAAATCCACCCCCGCATCACCCATCCGGCGCCACCCCCCGCCAATAACGCCTGCTAACACCTAATCACGGTTGAACGCGGCTTTTATTGCGGCTCGATTATGTCAAAGAGCTTCCCCTGCCTCCCCTCTCGCGCAATAAAAACCTTAATTCGTTACTAACACCTACTCACGCCAAATAACACTTCGCACATTTTGACTCCAACTGTTACTCCGGAAAACCCAACTCCACGCAGCCTTGCCCTGCGCTTTCCAGCTCCTTTCAAAACCATGCCATAATCCTGTCATCCTCCCCGCTTTTGGCCTCCAGGCCCTGCACGGCCTCGGACGTGCCCCGCTCTTTGACATAACTACTCGGATTCCAATCGCTGCTCAGGCCGCCGCCGCCTCAGCGGGGGTGCGCACTTTGTGGTTGCGCCCCCCGCTCCGCCAAGAGGGGGTCTCCCGGTGGTCTATGCCACGGCTCCCCATATATACTGTATCGAAGCTAGGGGCACAGGACTGCGCGGACGTTGGGGAGCAGATCGAGGTCTGCCAACTGGAGGTATGTGCCGCCTTTGGGCCATTCCCGGATAATGCCCACCCGATCGCGGTTTTGGAACCAGCAGACCACCTGCTCGACCGCCGCCCGTTCGAGATCGTCCGGTAAAGGCCTTTGCCCCGCGCCGGGCGCAGCGCCGGGCAACAGAGAAAACGGAGGCGCGAACAGGAAGCCAAAACTGTGTCTTGCACCCTTGTGGGCTGGTCACTGAATGGGGAGGCGCCGTTTGTGCCTCCGTCGCCCACAAAAGTGCATCAAAAATCTCCGTTGCCATGCGAGAATGCGAGACCTCCCGAGGGGCGATTCATCTCCGAGGACCTGCCCAATCGAACGAAGCGCGCATCCGAAGAATCCTGTCGTGCCCCCGAACAGCCCGACCTAGAACAGATGTTCAATATTTAGAGGGTTGACAATCTTGTGACAATTGGTGATACTTTTTTCAATTGGCCCAGGTTATGAAAGAAAATCACTCATCTTTTCCCTGTTCGGTCCGGCAAGTTGCCTTCACCCTCATCGAGTTATTGGTCGTCATAGCCATCATCGCCATTCTGGCGGCGATGCTCCTGCCGGTTCTGGCTCAGGCCAAGGACAAGGCGATGCGCACAACGTGCATCAACAACCAAAAACAAATGACGCTGGCCCTCCACATGTATGCAGACGACTATCTTGATTGGATGGCGCCGCCCAACTGGGATGGCGGCGCCGCTGGCAGCCGCCAAGGATGGCTTTATTACGTGACCAATGGCGGGATACCCGATCCGGGGATAGGGGGTGCTTACCAGTTTGACCAGCCCGCCGCCTACGCCACGGGTTTGTGGTACAAGTACATGCCAAATCCGAAAAGCTATCTGTGCCCGGTAGATATCAAGAGCCAAACTTACGTTGCACCGCCCGGGTCTCAGTACCATCGAAACAATCGCTTATCCACTTATGTGATGGATGGGGCGGTGTGCGGCTACGGCTCACCCCTGGACAAAACAGGCACATGCAAAATCACCAGCCCCTGGAATACCATGTGCTATTTGCAATGGGAACCGGACGAGAATAATAATGGATATGAGAATCCCGGAGCCTTTGATTGGAATGACGCTGCCAATTATCCAATCACCCCGTCCGGCTCCCTTGAAGGCGTTGGCGCTCTGCACAGCAAAAAGGGCGGCATTATAGTCTGTGTGGGCGGTTCGGTATTGTTTATCACGAAACCGCAGTTTGCTTATGACGCGGGTACGCCTTCGGGTCGAGGCCCAGGGCCAGGCGGCAAGACTTACCTTTGGTGGAGTCCATTTAGCGGCGATGGACATTGAGCGGGCCTCAAGGAGCTACCACCACCACCTAACATGCGATCCTTTTTCCGGTGGGCGCTTCTGCTGGGCACCCTGATCCTCGCTGCTCCGTTGGCTGGGTGCGGAAATAAACAACGGAGTGCTGCCATCACGCCGACGGAGCAACAATCCTTCAATACCTCGCCAGACTTGCAGCAGATGTGGAATGCCGTGCAGGAGGCCGGACGCACCAATGATTACGTCGGCGCCCAAACGCTCTTGTTTAATCTGATGAGTCAGAACCTCACACCAGAGCAGAGGGCCGTTGCGACCAAAGAAGGCAATGTCATCAGCGAGCGCATGTATGCCGCCGCCCAACAGGGCGACGCCGCCGCTTCGAATGCCATTGTCGAGTTGCGGCACAACCCGCCAAACCGCCGCGTCCACTGAATCGAGCCCTTACCCCGGGCCTCCCCCGATGGAAGAATGCGGCTCAACCGTTCGCGAGAGGGGCATCGCTTCCGGCTCGTTTTCGGCAGCCGGCGTTGTCTTTTTGTAATCGCCCCGGCTGAAATATTTTTCGAGCCAGACGTACAGGCAGATAAACAGGTACCGACTGCCCATTTCTTTGATTTTGAGCTTGGGCGCGCCCGTGCGTCGGTTTCTCCAGGTGATGGGGACAGTAGTCCAGTTAAACCCGCGCACAATGGCCTTGAGCGGCAGTTCAACCGTGAGATTGAAATGGGGTGCGAGCAACGGACGGCAGCCGTCAATGACTGTTCGGCGATAGGCCTTGAAGGCGTTGGTGGTGTCGTTGAGTTTAATGCGGAACAGGAGCCGGATGAACAGATTGGCCAGCCGGTTCACGTAGAGCTTCAGACGCGGGTAATCAATCACACCGCCTCCTTTGATAAAGCGGCTGCCAAAAACGCAATCATAGCCCTGGTTCAGGATGTTCCAGTAACGGACGACATCGCGGCAATCATCCGATTCATCGGCCATCATGATAACCGCTGCGTCCCCGCGCATCTGGTCCAGCCCGCAGATGATGGCCCGGCCAAAACCGTTTGGCCCGGCATTGCGGAGCGGGCGCAGGCTGGGATTCTCCTTCTGCAGTTCCTGCAGGATTTGCCAGGTCCGGTCAGTGCTGCCGTCATCGATGACGAGGATTTCGTGCGGGACATGGTTGAGGCGCAATTCGAGGTGGAGATGCTCGACGGTCGAAGCGATGCAGCCCTCCTCGTCCCGGGCCGGGATAATCACCGAGAGCAGGGCGAGGTCTATTTTGTCGTGAGCGTCAGCCGACATGCGCGGGGTACTTTTACCGGAACAGGGGCAAGGATGCAATGCCTCCCGTCATCCCCAAATCCGCACGTAAGGAAAGACGACAGCAGTGCATCCGTCTTTTGCGACGCACAAGCCGACTCAAAAGTCAGTTCAGCTGAGGTTATGGCAACCGGCGAGGGGTTTTCCTGTGCCGCAGCGAGTGATTTCTACCGG
>DASYZB010000103.1 GCA_035946615.1 Verrucomicrobiia bacterium | reverse complement strand
AGGAAAAAGGGGGAAAAGTTTGTGCGCGCGGGGGGGGAAACAAAGTGTAACATGTTACATTAACGATAAAGTCGTGGAAATATTGGGATTTTTTGTTACACTTTGAAAGTGTAACATCTCCCTTCAAGGTGTTACAGCGGGTTTATTGGCCCGCGCACGGGTTCATCAGCCAAGATGACGGTTTGGGGAAAAAAGGTTGTGCGCGCACGAAATGGAAAACGAAGTGCAACATGCTACATTATCGATAAAGGCGTTGAGGTTATGCGGTTTTTATGTTGCACTTTGAAGTGCAACACAAGCGCAACATAGGCGGTATAGAGGAGAAATTGGCCGGGAGCACTCATGTTTTGCCCTCGATGGTGCGGACCAGGTCCAGCGAGCCGAGGCGGTAGAGGGCCTGACGCAGTTTGTGGTCGGAGGCGTAGGTGGTTGTGAAAATCGCCTGCAAACGCGGTAGGCGTTCGGGCTCGCCGAGCGTTTCCAGCGGCGGCAGGTTCACGGCTAGTATCAAATCAAAGAGGTAGAGGCCGGCGGCGTGGAGTTCTTGCGGGAAGAACAACTCGTAAACCAGTGCGTTTACCCACTGCTCAAAAAAGGCCGCCATCAACGGAGAGTCTGTGGTCTCTTTGAGATTTTCTCTCGCTGCCTTGCGGGCGTGGAACCAAACAACGAGTTCGGCAACACGGGTGACACAATCATGCTGGGAGCGTTCTGTCGGCTCATTGAAGTCAAGTTGCGGGAACGGCACGAGCGAAAGATACTGTTTGTTGGCCGAGCGGAAGCCGCCGCGGAATGGCGCGGCAACATGCGGAAAATACCAGCGCAGTACCGCTGAATTTAACAGTGCGAGCAAATAGGCCAAACTGTAGTTGGCGGCTGAATCTTTGAACGTGACCCCGCCGACGTCCACATTGGGGGTTGGTACGGCCACTGTTTGCGGGACGGCGAACACATCCGTGCCTGGCAGGATGCCGCGCAGGACCCGAAGCCAGCTTTGCTGGTCGTATTCCTTGCGCAGAGTGGCCTGGATTTGGTCGCGCGTCATGATATAAGCGGGTGGTCAAAGGACTCCGAGAGGATGATGTCCGGCGGCGTGTCGAGGAAGCGCAGATGAATGGCAGTGACCGGCTGGTCGGCCTGGTCAATGAACCGGGTGACCAGATTGCTCAAGCCGACGCGGTTGCGGGCAAGGTCGGGGTCCTCGCCGACCCGCACTTCGAGGATGCCAAGCTGGCGGTCGCCCTGGAGTTGGACGCGGCCCAGTTGGAAAACGGATTCGGCGCGGTCATCTGCGCTGGGTAGAGGCTGGGGCAGGGAGAAAATCTCCGTTTGGGGCAGGACACCGCGCAACGTCTGCAACCAGCCGTCGCGCTGGTACGGTCTGGCAAGGAATGATTGCAGGTCGGCGGCGTTCATCGGAAGCGATTGAACAGGAGGCAACGGAGAGAACAGAGGCGATTCACGGTTTGCTGGTGGCAGCGCGTCTGACCCGATAAGGGGGTGAAGTCTCGGCGGGGCGGCTAGCCTCTGTTTCTGGCTCCGGTTCCAGGATCACGCGGACCTTGGCACTCAGGGCCTTGGCGACGCGGCGGAGCATGCTGAGAGAATGGCCCTCGTAGGAGGCCGATTCGAGCCGGCTGATCTGTTGCTGGGAGGTGTGGAGTTTGCGGGCGAGGTCTTTTTGGGAGAGGCCGGCCCGCTCGCGAAGCGCCGCGAGCTGCAGTGCCACGTCCCAGGCCTCGCCGGCGCGTTCAAAGCGCTCGGCAAAGACGGGGTCTTTCAGTTGTTCTTCCAGATAAAGGTCAAAGTTGGTCTTCTTCATGTTTCAAATCGTTTGTGCCAGTCGCGCATCCGAGCCTGCGCTGTGTCGAGGTCGCGGGACGGGATGGCCTGGCCCTTATTGCGGATGCCGTGAACAGCAATAATGCGGCGGCCTTTCATAAAGAACCAAAGGACCCGAGTGTTCAACTTGCCGACATGGCGCAACTCAAACAAGCCGTCACCCAGCGACTTGGACAGCGGCTCGCGGTGGTTCTGGCTATCGCGCAGCTTCGCCAGACCTCGCAGGACCACCGCGTGGTCGCCGGGGTCGCTTTGCTTGAGTTCATCAAGGAACTCCTGCACCGGTGAGCGCCCACTGGCACTGACATAGAATTCTACAGTGAAGTCCATGCTGGATCAACATCAATATTGATGTAATTGGCGAGTCATTGCGGCGGGCGGTCGAAGGACTCGGAGAGGATGATGTCCGGCGGGGTGTCGAGGAAGCGGGGGTGAACGGCGGTGATGGGCTGGTCGGCCTGGTCGAGCAACGGGTATCCGACCAGGGCGTCGAACCGTTCGATGTCGGCGTTGCTCTCGAAGACGCCTCGGAATTTTCTGAGGAGGGTCTGGTCGGCCTGGTTAGTGAAAAAGCGGGTGGACATGGGCATTGCTTTAGGGTTCGGCGCGTTTGGCAATCGAATCAGGCTCGGCGTCATTGGGGGTGCCGGTGTAGCGCGAAACGGAAACAGTTCGCAGTGCCATAGACCTCTGCGGTATTTGGTTACGCGAAAATGCGGCGTGATGCAGCAAAAAAGTGTTAGTTGGCTCGCGAAAGCCGCATCCAACATATTCCGCGGTTTGGATTCGGTCACCAGTTCCCTCATGCGCAAAGGGTGCTTTCACATCAAGCGGGAATTGTCGCTTGGCACACGCGCGGCCGTCCGGCAGCATGACTGCAAGTTTGTGAACCAACTGGCGATTCTAGCGTCGCGAGCCGAAGCCGCGGGGATTCCGTTCCTGCTGGGCGGAGGACACGCCGTCATCACCCATGGTTTTGCCCGGAGCACCTTTGACCTGGACTTGCTCGTTCGTCGGAACGACCGGGAGGCGTGGTTTCAGGTGGCGCGGGACCTCGGGTACGAGTTGCATCGCGAAGGACCTGCATTCGCGCAGTTCAACGTGCCGAATTCGCAATCTTTTCCGTTGGATTTGATGCTCGTCAATGAAGACACCTTTTCCAAACTGCGCGCCGACGCCGTGGCGGCTCCCTCGAGCCTGCGCGGAGTATGGGTGGTTTCGCTTCTGCATTTGCTGGCCCTGAAATGCCATGCTGTTAAGCACGGCCACCCGGGTAGAATTGTGAAGGACGCGGAAGATGTGATACAATTGATTCAAAACAACCGAATCGATCCCGAGGCTCAAAACATTCGTGAACTCTTCCAAAAACATGGAACCGAGGAATTTTATCAAAAGGTCAAAAACGCCTGCCGCCCCGGCTGACATCGATCTCGAACTGCCTGACTGGAGCGGGATGGACGACACTTCGGTCCGGATCACTCCGGAGGCCGCCTTTCGCTTATGTGAGCACTACCCGATTGTGGCTCGGCAAGCTCGCCCAGGCAGCCAAAACGACCGACCCCCAAAGTGTACAGTCGAATTCGTGTTATAGGCGGCTTCGCTGGTTTCGCGCACGACACGATTCTTCACCGCCGCCTTTCTAGCCATCTCGATGAGCCTTTCTTAACGGTTCTTCCTCGCCATCAAAACCGCTGCCCCTCCCCGGCCTACCAGTTTTTCCAATTACTAGAGGAGTGTTGGCATTGATGGTGTTCGTGCTGGGGTTCCCCAGGTAATTACCGCCGATGTCTATGCCTCGCCTCGATAATCAGAATAATGAAATGGCCTGGCATAAATTCCTTTCCACAACATCCTCCTTCTTTGATCACCCGCGCAGCGTCAAAACAATTCGCGTGCTAAAAAGCAAATTCCTTTCAACTTCAACTCAACTAACATATCCCAAGCCAAACCCGGCCTATTTGTGCGGCGGCGAGGCATGCCGACGCCATTCGTTGAAGATCTCAAACAAATGGTCCGGGCGCACAATGACGAATCGGTTGGTATCCAGCGACTCTGCCAGTTGCAGCAGCCCCGAGGGCTTCACGCGCCAGGCATTTGCCTGAACCGCCAGGAACTTTGGTTCGGAACCATTCCAATCGGCGGACACTCGCTCGATTCCAGAGCGAAGCTGTTCGACACTGCCAGCGTAATTGGCTTTGGCAACGAGGCCGATCATGGGCAGGTCGCCGAAAACTTTGGCGCGGGCGCCGCCCTCATGAGAAATCAGGCCCAACAACGCCGGGCAATTCGTCGCAAAAGAATTTCCGATGCCATCGTTGACGCGCAGCCAAACGGTGATGATGCGAATCCCACTGCGTTCCAAGTAAGAGTTGGTCAGCTTTGTGAAGGCATCCAAATCCGACGGTTTCCAGAAATCCAGCCGGCCATACCCCGCACCGGAGGGACCGGAGACCAGGCAGTCATTGGTGGTGGCCGTGTGGTAATAATAATTGAGCAACGCGGGGTCCAGATCGACCGAGAGCGGGCTGACGGTCCAGCCCATGGGAACCTTGCCACGAGCCGGGTCCTTCCAAAGCAGCCGCATGGAATGCTGCATGTATTGAATGTTGTCGCCGTCACTGAGATAAAGAGCGAGGTAAATCCTGTTTTGCAGCGGAGGCGGAGGCGCCACAGGTGGCGGAATAATTTGTTCATGCACGCCGCCGAGCAGAGAGCCATTATGAAAGAAATCGCTGGCCAAAACCGGGACTCCAAACTGGCCAATCCATTTGAGACCAGCATCCTCATCCGGCCACCATCCCATATAAAGCGCCTGGGCCGGTTTCAAATCGGGTGCGAACCGGCCAAGCAGCGCGGCGTCCTCGGGCTTTTTGGGGTCCAGCCAGACCACGGCGGCGTTGGCGGCCACCAGGAAATCACGCAGGCTCCCATGGGCGCGTGGACTCAGGCCAGCCAGGACATGCCGCGTACAGCGCGGCCAAACGTCTCTTAGCAGATAATCATAAACCTCCGCGCGGTCGGCAAACCGCCCACGCAAGTCCTGGCGGACTTTTAAGTTAAATGGCGCGTTGGTCAATTTTACCAGCAGCTCCGGCTCGCAAATCAGGGCGCTATCCAAGCCGGCGAGTGTGGTGGCTACATTCCGTGTTTCGGGGCGCGCCGGGTCCACCACCACCAGACCATTCAGCTCTGCTTTGTATTTTTCAACAGCGGCGAATCCGTCGATCGGGTTCGTGGTTAAGTGATGAATCCTCAGCCAAAAGAGGTCGCCCTCCGCATCGCTTGGCCCGATACAAGCAAGCCGTGGCCGCTTGCGATTGACAAGGCCTTCGAGCGAGGCGAACAAATCGACCTGCGCGCCTGTGGCCTGTTTCAGATCGATGGCATCAACAGACGTGGCCGCCGCGGGAATTGCCGGCAGCAAGCGGCCAGGCGGCCAATCCAGTTCGGCGGCTGGGTTTGGCAATGAGGAATAGAACAACAACGCCGCAGCAGAACATGCGACCAGGATAATTCGATTACGGCCAAATCGGGCGCCAAACCAGTTCATTCTGCAATGACTATAGTGGCTTCTTGCCGGCTCTACAAAGCGGTAATCCAGTAAACGGTCACCCTTTGATTTGCTGCATTTCATTGCTACCGATTACCGCGAGGGTCTTCGAAGCGCCGGCCCTTGCGAAAGATCGATTTGTGGGAACCACTTCAGCAAAACCCCGGCGACCAGTTCGTGGCCTTTTCGATTCGGATGATTCGATTGGGCCATTAATGTCTCCAATCGGCAGCCGCCGGCAGGCTTGGCCTTAAACGCGGCGAGGCTGTCCGCTAACCCCACTCCATACTCCCGGGCCAATCTGCGAATCTGCTCCGCATGCTGATTTAGAGGATCAGCCGGGTCATCCAGCCGCGCATTCAAGCCGGGCGTGGGGGTGAGCAGAATGACACGGACATGACATTGTGGCTGGAGCTTTTTACAGCAGACCAGGTTCAGGGATTTCGTGTCAGCGCATTTTTTTCTGTGCGGTTTTCTCGGCTGCGGGCATTACCTTATGAGACGCGATGACAGAAGACGCTGAACTGTTGAGCCGGTATTCCGCCGAGCAATCGGAAGCGGCCTTCGCCGAATTCACCCGCCGGCACGTGGACTTGGTCTATTCGGCCGGGTTGCGGCTGGTCCACGGCGACATTGAGTCGGCCCAGGACATAACTCAGCAGGTCTTTACCGAGGGCGCCCGGCACGCAAAACGGTTGGCCAGGCATCCCGCGCTGGTGGGCTGGCTTTACACCACTACCCGGTTGATGGCGTTGCGGGTCAACCGCACCGAGCAGCGACGCAAGGCGCGCGAACAGGAGGCCACCACCATGAACGAACTTCTCCACGGGGACGCTCCTCCAGCCGATTGGGACCAACTCCGTCCGGTGCTCGAGGAAGCCATGCACGAACTGGACGAAAAGGACCGTCATGCCGTCCTGCTCCGCTTTTTTCAGAACCAAACGCTCAACCAGGTCGGCCAGGCCCTGAACCTGACCGAAAACGCCGCGCGGATGCGAGTTGAGCGGGCCCTCGAAAGACTGCGCGGCAAACTGGCGCGGCGAGGCATCACGACCACCGCCGCCGCGTTGGCGGCCATGGTCTCAGCCCAAGCCGTCCAGGCCGCGCCGGCTGGTTTTGCCGCCGCGCTTTCCGCCGCTGCCATCGGCGCCAGCGCAGTTCAAGCTTCAACCCTCGTTGCCTTAACCAAAACTCTAGCCATGACTACCCTCCAGAAAACAGTCGTCGCCGCGGCATTGGCCGCGGCCATCGGGACCGGGTTCTACGCCTTTCACCAGGGCTCGCAGCTCAAGGCCCAGGTCCAAACGCTCGAACAACAGCAGGCGCCCCTGCGGGCCCAGCTCCAGCTCTTGGAACAGGAGCGCGGGGAAACCTCCAACCAATTGGCCGCGCTGAGCGAGGAAAACGCGCGGCTGAAATCCAGCCGAACCGAGGCTGAGATTCTAAAACTGCGCGGCCAGGTTGGCACGCTCCGGCAGCAGGCCGCCGCCAACGGCGCGAGGAGCGCTCAACCGGCCGGCGGATTGGCCAAAATGCTGAGTGATCCCGCGATGAAGGAATACATGCGCAAGGCGATGGCGGAAAAAATGAGGTCCATCTACGGCGATCTGATCCAGGAACTGAAGCTCTCTCCGCAGCAGACGGAACAATTCCTCCAATTGCTCACCGAGGCCGGCACGAAAAACCTGGCCCAGCTCACCGCTGAGGCCCAGGGCTCCCCCGCTGCGGCTTCCGACAACTCTGCCCAGGACACGGGAAATCAATTGCGGGCCTTGTTGGGTGATGCGGGGTGCGTCCGCTTCCAGGAGTTCAGCCAGGAAACACCTGCCCGCGCCACGCTCACGCTGCTGAATAATCAATTGGGGGAGAGCGCGCTGAGCGAGGAGCAACGCGCCAAACTCATCCAGGTCATCAAGACCGAGCCGATGGACCTGACCCGCGGCATGTTGGGCGGGCCGGACAAGGCCTTCTTGAGGTCTCAGGCGGACATCGACACTTTCCTGCAACAGGTCACCGACAGCAACCAGCGCATTTTGCAGCAAGCCGGGAGTTTTCTGAAACCCAACCAGTTAACCGCTCTCGACGACGTATTGACCAAGGCCATCGACGCTCGCAAGCTGCAAGGCGCCGCCTTCTTTCAAAAGCACTGACATCCCGGCAGCCCAGGGCTTTAGCCTTTCGGCTTTTTGGTCTGAACGCTGGCGCCCACCTTCAATCTCAGTGCGTTGAGCCGGATAAACCCGGTGGCGTCGTCCTGGTTGTAGGCGCGGGTGGGGTCGGCTTCCATGGTGGCAATGGCCGGATTATACAAGCTCACGGGTGATTTGCGGCCAGCGACCAGGAGGTTGCCTTTGTACAGCTTTACTCGCACCGTGCCCGTGACGTTTTTCTGGCTTTCACTGACAAAGGCTTGCAAGGCCAGCCGTTCGGGAGCGAACCAATAGCCGTAATAGACCAGCTCGGCATAACGCGGAATGAGTGAATCGCGCAGGTGCATCACCTCGCGGTCCATCGTGAGGGTTTCCATCTGCCGATGGGCGAAGTGGAGGATGGCGCCACCTGGGGTCTCATAAACGCCGCGCGATTTCATCCCGACGTAGCGGTTCTCGACCATATCCACCCGCCCAATGCCGTGTTTGCCACCCAGCCGGTTGAGCGTTTGCATCACGCCCAAAGGGGTGAGGCTCTTGCCGTTGACGGCGATGCAGTTGCCGTTCTCAAAATCAAGCGTCACGTGCTCAGGGCGGTCCGGGGCGTCTTCAGGAGCAACGCTCAGCTTGAACATGTCTTTATTTTCGGGGGCAAAGGCATCCATCCAGGGGTCTTCGAGAATGCCCGCCTCAAAGGAGATGTGCAGGAGATTACGGTCCATGGAATAAGGCTTCTTTGCCGAGGCCTGCACCGGGATTTTCTTCTCGTCGCAATAGGCAATCATCTCGGCGCGGCCAGGGAATTGCTCCCGGAACCGGGCGTCGCGCCAGGGGGCAATGACCTGCAATTGGGGCGCGAGGGCCGCAGCGGTGAGTTCGAAGCGGACCTGGTCGTTGCCTTTGCCCGTTGCGCCATGGGCCAGGGCGCCCGCCTTTTCTTTGCGAGCGACTTCGATCATACCCTTGGCGATAAGTGGCCGGGCGATGCTGGTCCCCAGAAAGTACTGGCCCTCGTAAACCGCCTCGGCCTGCATCATTGGGAAAATGAAATCGCGGGCGAATTCCTCCTGGAGATCGACGATGTAGCACTTGGACGCCCCGGTCTTTTTCGCCTTGGCTTCCAAGCCTTTGAGTTCCTCCTCCTGGCCGATATTGGCGCAGAAGGCGATAATCTCCGCGTCATACTTTTCCTTGAGCCAGGACAAAATAACCGAGGTGTCCAGCCCGCCTGAATATGCCAAGACAATTTTCATGATCGCGCAACTTAAGCGAAGCGGCCCGAAACGCAATAAAACGTTAAGGCGCCTGGGCGTGCGGCGAGGTAAAGGGCCTCCTCTCCCCGGCCCTCTCCTCCAAGGGAGGAGAGGGGGGCAGACTGTCAGCCAGCCCAACCGGCGGTATGGCCGCAAGCCCTTTGTACCGACTTTGTCCCTGGCCGTGTCCAGGTGGACCTTCGGTAATCGGTTAGTGACGGCGGGCGCTGCCGCCTAAAGGCGGCGTTCCGCGCGTCCGGAACGCCGGCTTCAGCCGGCAGCCCCGTAGTCACTGAGGCGTTACGACCTTCGGGATAATTGGATGGCGCTTTGGCCCACACAACACTAATGTAATTAGGATGTCTGCCGCTGCCCCAATCACCAGCATGTATGTGCATGTGCCGTTCTGCGCGCACAAGTGTTCCTATTGCGCCTTTTATTCCGAGCCGTCGAGCGGCGAGCTTATCAACCGTTATGTTCGCGCGCTGATCGGCGAGTTGGAGTTGATTGCGCCCGATGTAAGGCCTGCCACCGTTTTCTTCGGGGGCGGGACGCCGTCGCTGCTCAATGTGCGGCAATGGGAGCAAATCCTGGGAGCAATGCAACGGTTGGGGCTGCTTGGGGCATCCGAATGGACTGTCGAATGCAACCCGGCCACCGTGTCGCTGGATAAAGCCAGGCTCTTGCGGGCTTGGGGAGTAAACCGCATTTCGATGGGTGTTCAATCGCTCGAGGCGGCTTTGCTCGAGCGGCTTGGGCGCATCCACACGCCGGAGATGGTTTTCAAATCCTACGACATCCTGCGCCAGGCGGGTTTTGACAACGTGAATCTCGATCTGATGTTTGCGATTCCGGGGCAGTCGCTGCGGGCCTGGCGCGATACGCTGCGAGAGACGCTGGCCATGGGGAGCGAGCATCTCTCCAGCTATGAAGTCATTTATGAGGAAGACACGGTCCTCTACCAGCAGTTGCAGGCAGGGGAATTCGACCAGGATGATGACTTGGCTTGCGCCATGTACGAAGAGTTGGTGGAACAAACCGCGCGAGCCGGATTCGAGCAGTACGAGGTGGCAAATTTTGCGCGGCGGGCCGGCAAGCCAGACGCATTTAAAAAGAATCCGCAGCCGGAATCCTTTGAACCGGCCAGCAGTGGGTGCGGAATCGAGATACTGGGAGGACCGTGGGATGGACTACACACAGAGGGACCCCTCTCCCCTTCGGAAGGGGAGAGGGAGAAGCCTCGGCAGATTAAAGACGTAGTTCATGTTAGGGACTCCTCAATAAGACCAAAGTGCTCTATGGAAAGCGCCGGGACTAACCAGCCCGCCGTGCCTCAATACGCCTGCCGCCACAATGTGAACTATTGGCGTGGCGGCTCGTTTTACGGCGCCGGGCCGAGCGCAACCAGTTATGTGCGCGGGCTTCGAACCAAGAACTGGGCTAATACGCCGCTTTATTGCGAGCAGCTCGAACGAGGCCGGAGGGCGGTTGAATCGACCGAGGAATTATCACCCCTGCGCCGGGCGGGCGAGACTGCGGCGTTTGGCTTGAGAATGGTAGCCGGCTGGCCTTTCGAAGAGTTTCGACGCGTGACAGGCCAGGACTTGCGGCGGGAATGGGCAACCGCTATGGAGCGCCTCGAACACCAGGGCTGGGGCGTGCTCATGCCCGATCATTTCAAGTTGACTCGTTTGGGATTGCGATTCGCAGATGCCGCAGCGCAAGAGTTTCTGCGATGAGACCGTGGCACGGGCATCTTGTCCGAGGCCCCACGGGCGAGACGCCGTGCCACGGCCCAAAGTTAATCTGACAAACAACGACTTTTATGGTTCAGGACTCTAGCGGCCCAAGCCGCCGGGGTTCACCGGAACTGTGTTGCTGGTGTAACCGGCGCCAATCCCGTCGGGCCCGGCGCCAACCCCGCCCACGACGCCACCCGGGCTGGTGCCGCCGCCGGTTCCAGCGGCGCCCGTGCCGGGTTGGACGCTATTTCCCAGGGCGCCGCCCACCCCGCTATTGAAGGTGCCCGGAGGCCCTATCTGGCTGTTGGTTCCCAAGGCATTCGTGCTGCCTGCCAACCCGTTGGTGCCAAGCAACCCTGAGTTTGTGGCGCTAACGCCACCGGACAACACATTAGTCCCTAGTGCGCCTAAATTTGTGCCACTCAATAAGCCGTTGGTCCCTATGCCAGAGGGGATGCTGGTAGCGGGGTTCATAATCCGTGTATTTGGGTTCACTCCCGTGTTGGGATTGCCGATGGTCGTGCCGGGGCCAGTTCCAACCTGCCCCGCCGTCCCTGGTGCGGCCCCACCTGCCGCTGTTCCACCAGCAGCACCGCCCGCTCCTCCGGCGCCGCCTGCGCCCCCACCCCCACCTCCGCCTGCCTGACCTTCACAATTTTGTGCGGTCCAGGTCACAAGCAGCCCCGCCAATGCCAATGCGCCAATCAGATTCTTCATAGTTCTCCTTTGTTTCTAAACTCTTCTATTCCTCCTGTTTAAACCTGTTTGTCTTCGGCCTTACGACCAATGGGGAGACCAGCCCAATTCACGGGGGCAGTTGGCCCCCGAAAGACGTAGCGACGGTGGGAACCGGGCCAGGAATCGGCCACACCGTCGGCGGCTCTGGCACACGCGCGAAGCAACCCGATCGGCGCCAAGTTGAACGCTTTACAGTCAGTTTTGTTGAATCTCTTCGCGCGAAGATGCGGGTAATGAGAGCTGCCCCCGCCGGGCTGCGAAATATGCGGGTTAGGGCAGCGTTAGGGGCGATTTAGGGCGTTTTAAACTGCAGTCCATCAAGCCGCTTTTAAGGCTTCCAAAGCCGGTTCTTTTGAAACCTTCTCCTGAAGCCGGATGAGGGCATCCAGCAAGGCCTCGGGGCGCGGCGGACAACCCGCTACATACACATCTACCGGGATAATCTTGTCCACACCTTGCAATACGGCGTAGCTGCGGTACATACCGCCGGTGGCGGCGCAAGCGCCCATGGCGATGACCCACTTTGGCTCGGGCATTTGCTGGTAAATCCGCTTCACAGCCAGGGCCGTCTTGTAGCAAACCGTGCCGGCCACAATCATGACATCGGATTGTCGCGGAGAAAAGCGCATGACTTCAGCGCCAAACCGGGCGATGTCGAATCGGCTGGCGGCGGCGCCCATCAATTCGATGGCGCAACAGGCCAAACCCATCGGCATCGGCCAGAGCGAGTTCTTACGGCACCAGTTCAGCACCGCGTCTAAACGGGTCACAATAACGTCCCCCTCGATTTTTGGATTATAGCCCAGTTCAGTTTTCATTTTTATGACGCGCGGCCCAGCACCATAGAGTAACATACTTCTTGCTTGAGCGTGCATTGAATAGGGTGAACTGCCAATACAGGCCGAACATGGTCCAATTGGAACAAGGCAAAGAGGCGCTGGTCATTGTGGACGTTCAGAACGATTTCCTGCCCGGAGGCCGGCTGGCCGTGCCCGGGGGCGATGAGGTCATTCCCGTTCTCAACCGTTACATAGCCGGCGCCGAGCGGGACCACTTGCCTATTTTTGCGACGCGGGACTGGCACCCGCCAAACCACTGTTCTTTTAGGACCCAAGGCGGCCAATGGCCTGTCCACTGCGTGATGGAGACGGAGGGGGCAGGTTTTCCAGCTTCGCTGCGGCTGCCGTCGCGCGCGGTGCTGATATCAAAAGGAATGCTGCCGGATAAGGAGGCCTATTCGGGGTTTGAAGGGACAGCATTGGAAGAGCGGTTGCACGGGGCGGGAGTGGGCACGTTGTACGTGGGCGGGTTGGCGACCGATTATTGCGTGTTGAACACAGTGAAAGATGCTTTAAACAAGGGTTTCAGGGTGTTCTTATTGAAAGACGCTGTTCGCGCGGTGAACCTGCGGCCTGAAGATGGCCGCAACGCCGAGCAAGAGATGCGCCGGTTTGGCGCGCTCGCCTTCCAACTGGTGGAATGGCCTGAATGCGCCAAACACCAGGCCGTATGAAGTCCGGCCTTGTAATAGCTCGAGCAGTAGCGACACTGCGGCAACCTGAGTTATGAAGAAATGCAATTATTGCGGGCGAGAGAACGCCGATGCGGCGATTGCCTGCTCCGGGTGCGGCAAGCCCCTTGATGCGGCGCGGGCGCCGGACCCCGCCCCTGACTTGCGCGACCCCGCCCTTGCGCCGCTGGTGGTTGCCACCTTCAGCAGCCTCCAGGAGGCAAGCATCCTGGTGGACCGGTTGGCAGCAGCGGGCATTGAAGCGACGATACCCGAGGAATACGAGCAAGTCTTTTCTGGAATCATTCCCTTAACACGCCTGACCGTGCGGGTTGCCGCAAAAGATTACCAGGCGGCCTTGGAGGTTCTCAACGAGGGCGCCGATAGCTCCGAGCAACCCAAATGATCTATAGCCCAATCGGCCTGCTGTTTTTGGTGGGGATATGGTTTTTATTCGCCCTGATAGTCGGGCTAATCCAGATCGGCATCCTCCAATACGCCTTCGAGAGCATGGGAGTGGGCCGGCGCTATATGTTCGCCTTGCTGGTGCTCTGTTTGCTGGGCAGCTATGTCAATATCCCTATTGCTCAATTACCCGGCGAGCACGTGCATGCCGGCGAGGTCGTCGATTTCTTTGGCGTACAATACGTTGTCCCGGTCCTCCTGAATTCGCCCGGCACAGTGCTGGCTGTCAACCTGGGCGGGGCGGTGATTCCTTTCATACTTTCGGTTTATTTGATTTTCAAACACCGGTTGTTTGAAAAGAGCCTTGTGGCTGTGGGCGTCGTCACATTGGTGGTTCACCTGATGGCCAAACCCGTCCAAGGCGTAGGAATCGCGGTGCCCATTTTCATCCCGCCTATCATTACCGCTATTATAGCCTTGATCCTCTCGCCATATAACCCTGCGCCCCTGGCCTATATCGCCGGGAGCTTGGGCACACTCATCGGGGCGGACCTTTTAAACTTGAACAAGGTCCGCGGGCTGGGCGCGCCGGTCGCTTCCATCGGCGGGGCAGGCAAGTTCGACGGCATTTTCCTGACTGGCATTGTGGCCGTGCTCTTGGCGGGTATCCTGAGCGGGCGCCGTCGGCGGCGCGTAGCAGGGGCATAGATAAGGGTAGGAGTGGGGTTCCAACATTGCTGCGTCCGGGCAAGGCGCACCCCGAAGCTTCAGACTTCCTGATTCCGTGGAAAACGAGCGAGACGGAGTGACGGAGTATTGGAGTGATGGGAAACCCACTACTCCAACACTCCATCACTCCGTTTTGATCCCATGCTAGCTCCCTGCACGTCGCAGAACTCCGAATCGGGATCAGGTGTTCTGGAGTTTTTGGTCTTTCGTGGGGGCGAGGGCGGCGGGATCAATGACACGGGTCCATCGTTCCTGCTCAGAAATGGGAATCAGGCCTTGTTGCACCTTGAGCCACGCCATCTCCCGGAGCGAGCGCCAGCCGTATTTGCGCGCGGCTTCGCGCAGTTCGCCCGTGCGCAGCCCGGGTTGGATGAGGTCGCCTATCTCCTGGTTGAGCAGGAAAAACTCGTAAATGGCGACACGCCCGCGGTGGCCTTTTTGGTTGCACTCGACGCAACCGCGGCCTTTCCAGGCGCGGATTTGGTCCGGCGCAAGGCCGAGTTGGGCCGCCATTTCCTCGCGAGTCGCATCCGGAATGGTCCGGTCTTCTTCGGCGCAATGGCGGCAGATGCGCCGGGCCAGGCGTTGAGAAACGCTGCAGACCAGCGACGAGGCGATCAGGTACGACTCAATCCGCATTTCCAGCAGGCGCGTTACGGCGCTGATGCTGTCATTGGTATGCAACGTGGAAAAGACCAGGTGCCCGGTCTGTGCGGCGCGGACGGCTATTTCAGCCGTTTCAAAGTCACGAATCTCGCCGACGAGCACCACGTCGGGGTCGTGACGCAGCACCGAACGCAGGCCGGTGGCAAAAGTAAGGCCGATCTGTTCCCGAACCGGGATTTGCACGGCGCCCTCGAGGGTGTATTCAATGGGGTCTTCGAAGGTGATCAGCTTGCGGTTTTCGTCGTTCGCCTGGGCCAGGGCGGTGTAAAGAGTGGTGGTCTTGCCGCTGCCGGTGGGGCCGGTGAGCAGAACCATGCCTTGGGGAAGCTGAATCAATTGGGAGAACACCCGTTCCTGGTTGGATTCCATGCCAAGCTGGGCCAGGTCCAGAAAGAGGTTCTGCCGGCCCAGGATGCGAAGGCAGGCCGCCTCTCCGAATTTTGTGGGCAGAATCGAGACGCGCAGATCGTATTCTTCCTCGCCGGTCTTCATCGCAATCCGCCCGTCATGCGGCAGGCGTTTCTCGGCGATATTCAACCCGGCCATTATTTTGAGGCGCGACACCACGGCCGAGTGCAAGTGACGCATGTCCACCGGGACCGGCACCGATTCAAGAATACCATCCACCCGATAACGCAACCGGATGGCGTTGGCGTAAGGTTCGAGGTGAATATCCGTTGCGTTGAGGCGCAGCGCTTCCTGAATGATTTGGTCCACAAACATCGAGACGGTGGCTTCGAGCGCCGAATCGCTCTCCTTTCCCTGCACGTCAAAAACGATTTCGTGGTTGAGGTCGGCTCCGCCGCGTTCCTCGCGCAGCTTTTGGATTGTCTCGGCGCCCAGACCGAAATTCTTTTTGATTAGGGCATGAATCGAGCTCGGGGTGGCAAGCACGATTTTGAAGCGTTTGCCTAAAAGCAAGCGCAGGTTGCCTTGTTCCATCTGGCGCGGAGGTTCGCTGAAAGCCAGCGTGATGCAATCGTCCTCAAGACCCAGCGGCAGGAGGTGGTAATGAAAGATGAGCTTGATGGGGACCAATTCCAGCGTTTGGCGGCTGGGGTCCAGCGCCACCGGGTCCACAAACTCGAAATTGTGCGCCTTGGCCAGGGCGCGCCAGGTGTCTTCTTCGGAGGCGAAGTTGAGGTCGAGGATGGCGCGATGCTGTGGCAGGCTGAGCCGCTGTTGGCGGCGGCGGACCTGATCAAGCTGTTGGCTGCTGATTTTGCCTTCCGCCAGCAACAACTCGCCAGGCTCAATGGCTGACTGGACGCTCATCGGACCGGCACTTCAATCTCTTTCTTTGCGTTCAACAGAAGGAGATTGGTTTGAGCGGTCAGATTCGTCAACGTCAGGGTTTGCATGCTCGCGTCGGCGACAAACCAATTGGTCACCACGCGCATCCCCAGCGACGCGATGACAAAGGAATCGGCGACCTTGATCACAGCGGATTTCGCGCTGTCGCCGGTTTGATAAAACCCCTGGTAACTAACTTCGATTTTTTGAGTCGTCGGCGGTGGTCCCGGTTGGGGGAAAAAATACAGGGTGTAAAAGGGATTATCGAGGTTAGTCGAAGCGGGGATTTTTGGCCATTGGGCTGTTGAGAACAGAGAGCCGAGTTTGGCGACTGGCAAAGGACTATCCGCCGGCTGGGAGGAGGCCGCCGCGTCGCGATAATCGGGCGTTTTGCCTCCCAGATTGATCAGCGCCAGATAAAACAGCACCCAGAGGCCAAGATGGACCAGTAGAGAGAACCACCGACCGCGCAAGGCATGGACTAAAGAGGGGGACATATTAATCGCGCAAAACAAATCCGACCACTCGCAGCCAGACCCGCACCTCGTCGGGCTTTTCGGGGGACTGCTTCCGTATGATTAAGCGGTCGATGAATAAAGGCATCTTGTCATGAGGCGCCTCGGGCAGACCGGCGGCGCGAATTTCCTCAGCGCGCAAAGGCAAGCTCTCGATAACTTGCGCGGCGGCTCGGGCCGTAGCGGTAAACTCGACCTGGATGGGAATCTGGGCTAATCGCCCGGCGGTGTCCGTGGCGGGTGAATTGGTCAGGGCCAGGGCTACATCGAGGGAATGCAGGGCAGCGACCTTGCAGCGCAGCGCGCTTTGAAGGAGGTCGTCGGTAAATGCCAGCGCCGGCCAAAGCAACACCGGCTCCTTCAGGTCTGCTGTATGCTCGGGAAACCCGGCATAGACAGAGGGTTCGACGATGATTTTGTCGAGCCGGGCCTGGGTATCCAGGTCATCCATTTGTTTGCTGCGCTCATTCTGATAATCGAGGAGCTGAAATGGAGTATTGAGTTTGGCGCGCAATCCGGGGCTCAGCTCGATGCGCGAGGCCGCCTGCATTTTGGTATCTTCCAGTATGGCCCGGGCCTGGAGTGTCTCGTTAAGCTGATTTGTAATATGGAGGAAATCCAGCGTCGTGGCGTTGGTTTGGTCCAAGGAAACCGCCAGCTTCGTCCAGGCCTTTTGCAACGGGCCGTCCAGGGTGCGCAGATGGCGTGAGACAGGCAAAAAAACCAGCAGGTAATAGCCGGCCAGGATCAGCCCAACCACCGGAAGGAGCAACCGCCGTTTATATTCACCGAAAGACGCCATCGTGTGCGGGTTTGAACGCGCAGAACCGGGTTTATCCCTGATTCGGACAGGTTGAGCGTTGGGCCAATGGGCCTGGGAGTTGCTCCATCATGGCATGGCTTCCATTACATTGTCCTCGCCGTTGATGTCCCCTCCATTCGCGCGCGCCGGGCGGCGAAGTCCCGCGCGAGGCAGGCCGGCGGCCGGCCTTTTGATTCGGACCGGTTGTTGAAAATCGCTCGCGGCGAAATCGAGCGAGAGGACGTAATCGCGGTCGGTGACGACCACCTTGGGATCAGCCAGGTTGCGGCGCAAGTCGTCCGAGAGCAGGTCCGCCTTGGAAAAGAGGGTTTGGCGTTTGAGGCTGTTGACCAGGCCGCTGAGGACCTGCCGAGCGGCTTCGGCATCACCGGGCACGCACAACTCGGCTATTAATCCCGGTTTGGCGGCAACCAGGTTCGTGAGCACCGCCGATGCGGACTTGAGCCCGAGAGGAAAAGGGGCCGAGGCATCAAACGAGAGCAGATTGGTTTTAACGGGGTGGTTGGTGGTTAGGAAGGCAGGCTGGCTGAAGTAGCTTTGCTGGTCGGCAAGCAACACGTACCAGAGGTTGCGATTGCTGCGGGATTGTTCGAGTAACGCCAGAGATTTGAGCGTGTCCAGGGTATTCTGCTGGGCAGCAAAAACCGGCCTGAGGGTCTCATACTCCGCAGCCAAGTCGGTCGTCAGGGCATCGTTTTCATCGACGGCCACCTGGCTGGCCTGGACTTTTGCCAGCAGAGCGGTTTTGGTATCGATGAGCGAGAGCTTATGCCAGGTGCCCAACGCCAGCAACAGCACGCAAGCTGCCACCAGGGCCAGGCTGGCCACATCCAGATACTGCCGGCTTTGGCGCTTTTTCCAGGCGAGTCGATAATCCTCAGGCAGGAGCGAAACCGGCTGTGGGCTGTAGCCCAAGGCCTGAAGGGCTGTCCCGAAGGCCACCTCGAAACCCGGTTCATGAAGCGGTTCATTTTCATCCGGTCCTTTGGGCCAGGGCTTCAGTTCGAGGGCTGCCTGCTCTTTAAGGAATTGCAACAAACCCGGCTGGTCGAAAACTCCGCCACTGGCGATTAGCTCGAACGCGGACGATTCAGAGGAGGCGGATGGGTTTTCCCGGAACCATTCAGTCAATTGCCGCTTGAGTTCCGAAACCCAGCCATCCACGACCGCAGCAAACTCACTCGATGCCTTTGGCCCGCTGAAGAGATTCTGGGTCTTCTTAAGTGTCTCGGCCTCTTCTTCGCGGCAATCGTTGAGCCGCGCCAGTGCCCGTGTGAAAAAATCGCCCCCCATCTGGAAACTGGAAGCAAAGGCCCCCTGGCCCGCAACCAGGATGACCAGCACCGTTGTTTGGGCCCCGGCATGCACCAGCACGGCGCGGGAGCACGCGGGACAGGCCACCCGGAAGGCGGCTATCAACGCGTTGGCAGTGGTCGTCAGGTCGCATAGCTCTTCCGGCTCGAGGTCAAGAGCGCTGATGCGCTCCCGGATTTCCCCTTCCCGGGAGAGGGTGACCCAGAATTGCTGCCGGTTCTTGGCCGTTGTTTTGTTGGGGACAAAATCATAGACAATCCGGCTCTCACTGACACCGCTGAGCTTAATGGATTCATCAGCGATGAGCTTATCTACTTCGCTTTCCGGGGCCAGCGGCAGATCGACCACCTGGGAGATGCAGAGGTGCTGGGGCAACACCAGGGCCAGCGGCGGACACCCCCAGTCATCCAGCAATTCATGAAGATGGCTTTTGGTCTCCTCAGCCGAGACCAATCCCTCCGCGTGCAAATCCAGCAGCTCCTGCTTGCGAACTCGAAACCGGCCAAAATGGCTGTCGGCCAGGAGCAGTTTAATGCGGCGGCTGCCTGCGTCGATAGCCAGCACCCGCTGAGTGACCAGGCGCAGACGCGGCCATTGGGGGGGGCTGGACGAGCGGCTCATTTCGGACTGGCCACTGAATTGGTGGCGGCGGGAGCCTTGTCGTCATACACGAGGAATTCGCCGTTATCCTTCACGATGGTGGCAGTGACGAAGATAAGCAGGTATCGGGGAGTATCGATTTCGGTTCGGCGGCGGAACAGGGGGCCCAGCAGGGGAAGGTCTCCAAGGACCGGCACCGATTCGACATAGGTCGAGCGTTCACGTTCCAGGACACCCCCCATTACAACCGTTTCACCCGATTTAACCACGACACGCGTCGAAATCTCCTCCGTTCGGTACTGCGGCAGTTTGATATCGAAGGTGCTCTCGACATTGGTGCCGACCCCGTATTGGCTGAGAGTGGCGTATTTGACCAGTTGCACGTCGGTATTGACGACAGGATTCAACGCCAGGAGGATGCTTGAGCCGTCCCCGCTGATGCTTGCCAGGACGTTGAGGACCGGGCCGGCGGTAATCTTTGTCGGTTTGCCGCTGGGCACCCAACTTGAGGACTGATAGTATTGCTGGGAAGTGACTGCCACCGTGTATTCCTCATAATAATATTGGACCAGGCCGTCACTGATGGAGGCTGGACGATTATTCAGAACCGTCAGGCGCGGCGCGCTCAAGGTCTGGCTCTCCCCGCTCTGTTCCAGGGCGCTGAGTGTGGCGCTGAGGTTTTGGGCTCCAAAGACTTTAGTGAACGCATTTTGAATCCCAATGCCCACGGCGGGATTGACGCCGGTTAACGCCGGATTCTGGCTGATACTGCTGGGAAAATTCTGGCCGCTTATGAGCCCGGTAAAGTCCTGCGGAACGGTCGTGGCCTGGACGCCGGCGCTGGGGCTTTGGCGGTCCGATTCCCACAAGACCCCCAATTGCATGAAGGCGGGCTTGGAAATGGTGACGAACCGGGCTTCAATCAAGACCTGCTGTATGGGTTTATCGAACTCCTTGATGATCGATTCCATCACATCCAGTTGCTCGGGCGTGCCCCGGGCGACAACCAGGTTGCGCTCGTAATCGATCATGTATTTCGAGCCGGTAAACAGCTCTTTGATTGCACTCTCGAGCGAGGGAGAGACCGGCGCCTCGTCGTTCACAAATTTCCTGAATTGCTGCGTTTCGGTCGTGGTCTTTACGTTGTTAGCCATCACCTCCTGCTTTGTGACCTCTGGCGCGCCAAATTCCGCCGGCAACACGAATCCTTTGCGCAGCTTGTAAAAGCGCGTTTCCTCCATGAGCTTCTTGGGGTCTTTGCCATCCACCACCCAGACCAACTCGTCGCCTACCTGGAATTGCAGGTCATAATTACGGGCGACATAGCGGAAGAACTCGCTCAATTTGACCTTGTCCAGATTGACGCTCAAGACCTGCTTGAGGGCCGGAAGCGATTTGTCGGCAACGATGTTGACCCCGGAGCTTTGGCTAAGGTTGATTAAAATAGTTTCCAGCGGGACGTTATCCAGGTGAATCGAGACCTCCTTTTCAAGCACCTTGGCCATGCGGCCTTTGGTGCTTTCGAAATCGAACAGCGGCCCTTCTTCATGGACGGTCTTGCCGTAGGTATCGGGGACATAGGGTGTGTTCTCGATTGCATCCACCGCGTCGCGCACATCTTTGCGCGCCGGCAGCCCGCGGTCTTTTTGCTCCGTTAGCAGGCTTTTGGGCGTGGGGTTAAAAACGGAGTTCTTGGCGTCAATCGTGCGGATTTTGTCTTCCAGCGCCTGAGCTCGGCGCTGCTGGGCTTGTTGTTGGATCCAGGTCTGTACGCGTGCCACAATCGGATTCTGGGGGGCTACGGCCTTGAGCGCATCGGCTTTCCTCTCGGCCTCTTCCCACTGGTTCTGGTTTGCCAGAGCCATGATTTCCTTTACCTGCGGGTCGTAGTTCTCGCTATACTTCACCTGCTCATGCTGGGCCGGCGGAGGGGCTTGCGGCGGGGTATGTTGGCAGGCATTCAAAGCGAGCAGCAGCAGCGTCGCTGCGGCCCGTCTGGTGGTGGTCGGCCGTCGTCGTAAAAGCATGGAAAAAAAATGACGAAGAACTGTCATATTAAATTCAGGGGCAGCACCCTTTGGCAACTGTTTTTTCTGAAAATCGAAGAAAAGTGAAGAAAGACCGTTTCAACCGCTCCGGCTCCGTCCTGGCTTCATCATCGCCCGCTTCAATTCCAGGTCTGCCTGCCGCTTCTTCAGGTCTTCGCGCTTATCGAACTGGGCTTTGCCTTTGCCGACCGCCAGCGCCACTTTCACTTTTCCGTTCTTCCAATAGAACGAGAGGGGCACCAGGGCATTGCCCTTTACCGCCGCCAACTCAAAGAGCTTGCGGATTTCGGATTTGTGAAGAAGCAGCTTCCGAACGGCCTTGGGTTCGTGGTTTTGCAAGTTCCCGTGCGAGTACTCCTCGATATGGGCATTGTGAAGATAAACCTCGCCATTCTCCACGCGCGCGAACGCATCCCGAATTTGGCCTTTGCCCGCCCGCAATGCCTTCACTTCGGTTCCGTGCAAGACGATGCCTGCCTCGAATGTATCGAGGAGATGGTAGTCCCGGCGTGCTTTTGAATTGGTGAGGATGTCGGCCATATGGCGCCGCTGCTAAAATGGATAACTAATAAATTTCAGGAACTTCTTCAATCCTCCTCGAAGCACAGAGAGAGCCGAGCCCTTGCAGGCTGCTTAAAATACCTGAGGAGTCCCTAATAGGAACTACATCGTTAATCTGCCGATGCTTCTCCCTCTCCCCTTCCGACTCGCCGCGCTGTCGCGCCGTCGCAGCGGGAGGGGAGAGGGCCCGGGGAGAGGGGTCCCTCCCTGTAGTCTATGCACAGCCTATGAGCCGCTGCTGCCGGACCTCCTAATGCTTCTTGCGTTTTTTGCCCACTGGCCGTGTCAGAGCAGTTATCTCGGGCATCTCGAATCCCATTTTATCCTCGATGATTTCCAGCAAGGCGATATCAGCGGCTCCCAGGTTGCCGGTCTCGGCCACCAAAGGGCGGCTCAAGCCGCCGGAGCCGGAGTTGAGTTGCCGCACCCTGCGGGAGATGAGGTTGACCAGAACGTTGGGATTGCCAACTTTCTCCAATGCTTTTTTTGTTAGTTCAGCGTTCAAGGCGTTTCCAAGGTCGAATCGAATCGAGCGGGGTATATTAATAGTTTGGGCAGCAAAAGCAATACCAAAAATCGGCAAATCTTCCTTGCGCAGGGCAATCGGCTTCTTTACAAAACGGCCCATGCCTGCAGGCGCCAAAAAAAAGGAACAATCGGCTAACGGCTTTGATTTGCAAGGGTTTTTGGCTGGCCGGACTGCCGCCGTCAATGCCGCCCTCGACTGGTTTCTGCCCAAGGCATTCACCCGCCCGGCGACTATCCACAAGGCCATGCGCTATTCGCTCTTCGCGGGCGGCAAGCGCATCCGCCCCGCCCTCTGTCTGGCAGCCGCCGGCGCTTGCGGCGGCAAAGAGACCGAAGCAATGCCGCTGGCCTGCGCCGTCGAGTGCATCCACACCTATTCTCTTGTCCATGATGATTTGCCGGCGATGGATAACGATGATTATCGCCGCGGCAAACTCACCAATCACAAGGTCTTCGGTGAAGGGATAGCCGTTCTGGCTGGGGATGCGCTATTGACGCAGGCCTTCGAAATCGCGGCGCAATCCAAAGGCTGGCCACGTTATCCCCACCAGGCGCTTCTGCTTGAACTGGCCCGGGCAGCCGGCTCCCTTCAGTTGATCGCCGGCCAGGTGGCCGATCTGGAAGCCGAAGGCAGGGCCATCTCCGCCGCTCACCTGCGCTATATTCATGAGCGCAAAACCTCCGCTCTGCTTTGCTGCGCGGTCCGCCTGGGAGGCATGAGCGCCAATTGCACCGCTGCCCAACTCAAAACATTAACCGATTTCGGCTATCACGTCGGCTTGGCCTTTCAGGTCATTGACGACATCCTGGATGTTACCCAGACCAGCGAGCAGTTGGGCAAAACTGCAGGCAAGGATACCAAGGCGCAAAAGGCGACTTATCCATCTATCGTCGGCATCGAACGCTCCCGGCGAATCGCTCAAACACTTACAAATCGCGCCTTCTCTGCCCTGAAGCCTTTTCGCGGCAAGGCCGCCGCCCTGGAGGCCCTAGCCGATTTCCTTCTCAGGCGGGATCGGTGAATTGCAGCCGCAGTATTTCCTTTGCAATTCCTGCGGGTTCCAGGCATCAATCGCAACGATGAAAATGCGCGAGTTAGTTCAAAAGAGAGGTTTCTGTAGAATCAATACCCCTGGAGCTTTGCTGGCGCTGGTGTGCGTCCTGGCTCTGTTCCCAAACGCCCTCAACGCAGCGCCTGAAACAGAGCGGCCCTTTGTACATCCGCTGTTTTCGGACCACATGGTCCTACAGCGTGGGATGAAGGCGCCGGTGTGGGGCTGGGCCAGCCCGGGCACAAAGGTCACCGTGCAATTCGCCGGCCAGACAAAAACCGCAGTGGCGGACGCGGACGGCAAATGGATGGTCCATCTCGATAAGCTCAAAGCCTCCACCGAGCCGCGGGAGTTGACCATCGGCAGTTCGGGCGCTGAAGGGACGGTGAAGGTCGAAGACGTGCTTGTAGGAGATGTCTGGCTTTGCACAGGCCAATCCAACATGGAAATGGGCATTGGCAATTGCAATGTCCCGGATGACATCGCCACCGCAAATTTTCCCGAGATTCGGCTGCTAACCGTTCCGCGCCTGATTGCGGTCCAGCCTGTCCGCTCGGCGTCATGCCACTGGCTGCCGTGCAGCCCGTCCAACATCATGCAGGGCGTTTGGAACGGCTTTTCCGCAGCGGGCTTTTTCTTCGGACGCGAGTTGCACCGGGAGCTGGGCGTGCCGATTGGGTTAATTCATAGTTCGTGGGGCGGGACTGTGGCGGAGGCCTGGACAAGCGCCGAGGGCCTCAAACCGTTGGGCGATTTCGATAATCGCCTTGAAAAAGAGTCGCAGATGGACACAACAGCGGAAGGCTCGAAAAAGAATCCCAACATTGTGACCGTCCTGTATAACGGGATGATTGCGCCGCTGCAGCCCTTTGCGATTCGAGGGGCCATTTGGTATCAGGGCGAGTCGAATGCGGGCCGGGCGTATCAATATCGCGCGTTACTGCCGGCGTTGATACAGGATTGGCGCAGGGGCTTTGACGAAAAGGCTTTTCCATTTTACATCGTTCAATTAGCCGCCTTCCAGGCCACTAACTCCGAGCCGCGGGACAATGATTGGGCCGAATTGCGCGAAGCCCAGGCCCTGACGGCGCGCAACGCGCTCCATTGCGGCTTGGCCGTGGCGATCGATATCGGCAATGCCAAGGACATTCATCCCAAGAACAAGGCGGAGGTGGGCCGGCGTCTGGCCCTTTGCGCCCTGGCAACAACCTACGGAAGAAGAATCGAGTATGCAGGCCCATGGTACAAAGGTATGAAAAAGGACGGGAGCCGTGTCCGGCTCAAATTCGATCACGTCGATGGCGGTCTGGTCGCGCACGGTGATGACTTGAAGGGCTTCGCCGTTGCCGGTGAGGATCACCACTTTGTCTGGGCCAATGCCGTCATTGCGGGCAACACCGTGGTAGTCTCCTCTCCCGATGTCCCCAACCCAGTGGCGGTGCGCTATGCCTGGGACATCGATCCGGTGTGCAATCTTTACAACCGCGTCGGGCTGCCTGCTGTCCCGTTTCGCACTGATGATTGGCGTCTGACGACCCAAGGCAAAAAGTGAGACCTTCCTTTCAAGTCCTCCGCTTTATTGCAGCATTCGTCCTGTGCTCGGCCGCAAACCTCAGCGCGACGGGTTTTCTTCATACCCAGGGGCAGGACATTGTTGACGAACAAGGCCACAAAATCATGCTGCGCGGGGTCGGGCTGGGCAACTGGCTGCTGCCGGAGGGCTATATGTGGAAATTCGGAAAAGAAGCCGACCGCCCGCGCACGATCGAGAAACTGATTCGCGACCTGCTCGGCCCCGAGGGGGCCGCGCGGTTTTGGTCGGAGTATCGGCGCGAGTACATTACCCAGGCCGATATCCAGAAAATCGCGGCGGTCGGATTCAATTCGGTGCGGGCCGTTCTCAATGCACGGTTGCTTTTGACTGAAGGTGTAAATCCGACGTACCGCCCAGAGGGATTCGAGCTGCTCGAGAACCTGGTTGGCTGGTGTAAAGAAGCGGGGGTTTATGTGATCATTGATATGCACGCAGCGCCCGGCGGTCAGACGGGGGCCAATATTGACGACAGCGCCGATGACCAGCCGCGGCTCTTTATGGACAGCAAGAACCAGGACCTCCTGGTGAATCTCTGGGTCAAGATAGCGACCCAGTATAAAGACGAGCCGGCGGTGGCCGCCTACGACTTGCTGAACGAGCCGCTGCCGGAGCGCACGGGGGCGGCGGCCAAATTCAAACAGGACCTAGAACCGTTATATCGCCGGATAACGGCGGCCATCCGCAAGGTGGATAAGCGGCATACGATTACCATCGAGGGGGCGGACTGGGCGAACGAGTGGTCGGTATTCACCGGCCCGTTTGATGACAACTTGGTTTACCAGTTTCATTACTATTGCTGGGACCGGCCCGCCAGGCTGAAGGGCATCAACCAATACCTGGATTATCGCAAGCGCTTTGGAACCCCAATTTGGGCAGGCGAAACCGGTGAAAGGGACGACGCCATTTACTGGGCCACCACGGATTATTTCGAGGCCAACAACGTGGGCTGGTCGTTCTGGCCCTGGAAAAAGCTCGACGCCAGGAACGCCCCTTATTCGATCAAAGCGCCAGAAAATTGGGAAACGGTGACGGCGTCTTCGCGGCCAGGCGCGGCCACGCCTTCCAAAGAGACTTCCCAAAAGGCCTTCGACGGCTTGCTGAAGAATATCCGGCTCGAGAACTGTGTGTACTACCCTGATGTGGTGAACGCCCTGTTCCGGCGGGTCCCCGGAAAGATCGAGGCAGAGAATTACGGACACGAAGGGCCGGGCAAATCTTATTTCGTCAAGGACCCGTCGCAAAAGGCCAGAAATTACCGCGCATCGGAACCGGTGCCGGTTGAAGAAATTGATGGAGGCGGCAGGCGCCGCCAATCCGGCCAGGGCATCCGGCTGGGGCCGGACGAGTGGGCCGGATATATGGCGAACAGCCAGCAAGGAAGAGCCTTCCAGGTAACCGTTCGTGTCAGGGCAGAGAGACTGCCGGCAAGTTTCGATTTGTTGGTAAACGGCAAGGCCCAGAAGGTCAATGTGGAGGGCAACGACTGGGTGGAACTGAAATTGGAACCGGTTGATTTGTTGGATGGGGCGAACCGGCTGAAACTTCAGGTAACGCGCGGGGTCGTCTGTTTCGATTGGCTCGGTTTAGAGTAGCCCCTGGTGAGGCGGTTTTTCCTTTGCTTTTCCTGGCGTTCCGCCTGGCTGCCAAGGAAGAGAGGCTTCGCCATGTCCGAGCGGGCAAGCTCTCGGTGTGGGGAGATGCGGATTTTGTTAAGCTGTGTAGTTCTTCAATCGAGCGATTGCGAGTCCTGGACCCCGATTTGCACCGGGTTCTTACGCGAAAAAGCCGAGCAACGGTCGTCCATGACCCGGAAGGTCGTGTTTCAGGTTGCGACGCTCCCCCTATCTTATTCACGATGGAAAAGATGCCGCCGAACCGGGCGCTCACGCTGGGGCCGGTCCGGCGGAGCCGCCTGTAGGTTCCGGAGCCGGTGAAGGAGCGTCGTCCGTGAGCCAGGGCTAGAGAGCGGCTATGTCGCCATGAAGCGGAACGCGTGGTGCGGGTTGTCTCCGGTCTCTTTATTTTGTGGGGCTTTGGGTGGGAGACAATTGGACGTCGCCTCCAGACCGATGTTGAAGGGGTTCTTGTGGCCAGCCGAGACACCCCTTCCACAGGAGATCCTCGCTACGCGACGGGAATATAATGTCCTTAAATTTCTTAGTATCAATTCCGCTGAAGATTTGGAAATTTTGGCATGGTTTGCGTTTGGCGGCCCAGTGGTGTATGGAAAACAGGTGCGCGCCAATTGGCAGAGATGCCCGCGCCAGGCAAAGAAGAACATTTATGCAAACGACAATCGAAGAAACCCCTGTGGCGCAAAAGACGCGCGAACTCTGCCAGACGATACTGGACCAGCCCAACATGCAATCCATCCGGCAGCGGATTGACACCTTTATGGGCGACGACCAGGTGCGCTCGCAATATGATGGGCTGGTGAGCAAGGGCCAGGCGCTTCAGCAAAAGCAGCAGGCCTCCATGCCGCTGAGCGGTGAGGAGATTGCCGATTTCGAACAGCACCGGGACGAACTGATGCGCAACCCGGTGGCGCGCGGGTTTTTCGATGCGCAGGAGGAGCTGCAGCAGGTCCAGCAATCGGTCCACCAATACGTGAACAAGACCCTGGAATTAGGGCGCCTGCCCACGCCAGAGGAACTCAGCGGCGGCGGCTGCGGCCATGAAGGCTGCGGCTGCCATCACTAAGCCTGGACATTTCATACTCGATTTCGCGTCTCATTGGGCCGAGAAGCCGTTGAAACTGCTCGATCCTCGCCAGGGCCGCGCACCACCGGGCTAAAGCCCCGGTGTTAATGATAGGCACACGCTCGGGAAATATCCAGGTAAGCGCGTAAGCGCGCGTCTTAATCGTAGGAGCCGGCGGGATGCTTTTGGCTCCGAGCCACGCAGAAGCACTATGAAAACAGCGCCTCCTTACGGCAGTTCCACAAGGCGGGGCTTGGTGGAGGCGGCACGCCCTCAGGTATCGAGCCATTTCTCTTTGACTGAAAGGAGGGCTTCCTTCAGTTTGTGATAGGCTAGGGGCTTTTCCACGAACTCGCGGGCGCCAAGGTCGCAGGCCGCCTTTACCTCAGCGGCAACCAGAGATGAGCTTAAAACGACCGCCGGCAGGCTGGCTTTAAGGGCCGGGTGCTGGTTGAGCCAGGCGAGCACATCAAACCCGTCCTTCGCCGGCATTCGAAGGTCCAGCAACAAGAGCGCAGGGATTTCCGAGGAAAGCGGCCCCTTACCAAGATGCTCCAGGTAAGTGATGGCGTCGGCTCCGTTCCGCACCAGCCGGATGGGGTTCGGCACTTGAATCTCTTCAAGGGCCTTGGTGATGAGGAAGGCATCGTCTTCTCCATCTTCAGCAATCAGAATTGGCCGCAATGCGGACATTGCTGCAGGGTAACACTTCTTTGGCTGTGGCTTCAATCCGGGGCAAAACCGAAAGCATCACCAGGGTTTCACCGGGAGGTGCAGGACGGTGACTGCTAGAGTCCTTGGACAATGAAAGTCGTTGCTGTCAGGTCAAGTTTTTGCCGTGGAGTTTGGACATTTTCATAACGATCTCATCTCCCATTGTCGGAAACTTTGTCGGAAACTTTTCAACGCCCAACCCCCCGCTGAACCTCAGAACCTGCTGAGCATGGCAACCACTCGGCTCAAGATGCGTGAGTAATCAGTCTCGTGCGTGACCAAACCACTCGACAAAGTTTCCGAATAAGGAACGCAAAAGGCGCCTGCTAAATGTCCAAACTCCAGGGCTCGGGCAAGACGATCGAGCCACGGTCTGAGGCTCCGGCTCGCTCGCATTATTGCCTGCTGAACCGAAGCCGCAGGTAATGCGCGGGAGCGGTGGAGAGATCGGCCAAATCGGTAACCGTCACCGTTTCGGTGCCATCCCCATTGATGGACGACGTCTGGCTGAGGTACAACGGACCCGAATTCCAGGAGACAGAGGACAGATCACCCGCAGTTTCGGCGGTGCAGGCAACATCAATCGGGGCAGGGTGCGGGCGCTTGTATTGGACCTTCAAATGGCCCGCCGAGATCGAGAAGGTTACAGGATTGGGGTCCGGTGAATTTGGGTTCAGGCCGAGAGCGTACTCGATCAGGTTCACCAGGCCGTCGTGGTCAGGGTCGGCGGCGTCAGCGGCCAGCCCGGCGTTTGTCCAAGTGCCGAATTGGTTGAGGCGCCACGCATCGATCGGGTCCAGAACGGTGAGACTGACTGGCAGCACCGTCAACGGAAGTGCCGGGTCCGCCGTGACGAGCAAGAGTGTAGCGCTGTAAATTCCCTCCGGTTTGCCCTCGGGACTGAGCGCCAAAGTCAGATGCTCCGCCTTCCATCGGGGCACCAGGTCGGAGTTGGCGGAGACATCAAGCCATGACGCCGGTTTAAGGCTGATGGCAAAACCGCTGTTGAGATAGTTTTGATTGAAGGCAACCTGCAGCCCCTGGTCTGCCGCGGCATTTTGAATCCCTACGGTGCAGGCGTTGGAGATTCCAACCGTTTTGTATTGCATCAGGATTTCGCCTGAGGTTTTGAGAATGAGCTGGCAGGAAACGTTTGTGGATGTCCCTTTTATCGAGACATTCTGGAACTGGAGCGTGAAGGCGCCGGCAATTGAATCGGTGGCGCAATAGACATGGGCCGCCGCGTTCAGGACCATGTCCTTCCAGAAAAAGGCGATGCAGTTTGAGGGGGCCAAGACGTTGGGTAACGAGGCATTCGTCGAGGTATCCCCGGCAAACGGCGTGAACGTAACGAAACCATTGGGTGAGATAAAAAGTTTGTTGAAGAGCCCGGGGACCTGGCTGCCGCTGAAGAATGGGAAATTGAAACCGATATCAATCGGGCCGGCAATGCCCTCGTCGCGCGAGCTCTTGGTGGTGAGGGCGGTGAAATTGGTGGTGAGCTCGCGGCCAATGGCCGAAATATCGGTCCAGGCAAAAACCGGACCGCCGGTCTGGGTGGAATTAAGAGCGCTGTAAGCGACCGGAGAAACACCGGTCACGCAGATTGAGTAAGCCAGCGGCAACCCGCCTGCATTTGTAATAACCAGCGGCAGGGCAAGGGCCGGCGAGTTGGTGGTCAGGATTTGGTTGAGCGCCGGCGGAACAACGGTTGCCTGGGGCGGTGGTCCGGCATAGAACGCGACTGAGCGAAGGACAGGCGGTATCGAGAGGGTCACTCCATTTGTATCCGTTACGGTAAAAGTAAAGTTGCTCAGCGCCTCGCCGGCAAAGGTGTCCCACCAGGCGCCGGCGTACGTTCCTGATTGAAGACCAGCCAATACTAAAGAGCCGCTGACGGCGAGGGTTGCGTTTGGATTATAGATATTGGTGCGATGCCATATCCAAAGGGCGGCGAAATTCGTATTGCCCAACTGATAGGCCCCCAGAATCGACGTGTAGGGATTGAACGTCAGATTGCCAAGGTTTACCCAATCCTGGCCCGGGTTCCAAAGCTTGATCGAATGCTGTCCGGCTGTGATGTTCGCTGAGAGTGTAAAATTTGTGTTCAGGTCCGAGCCGGGCGCAGGCCAGGCCACAGAAGATGCCGTGAGACCGTCCACCAAGATGGTGAGACCCGCCCCCGAGGCAGCAATGGTTAGGACCTGGGCGGAAAAGGAGCCTCCGCCGGGTGGGTAATTGACCAGAAAAGTAAATCCATTCGGGGTCATTGACCGGTGGTAATTCCCCTGCAAATAACTCGGCAATGTGCCGATGCCGTTTGGCGCGTTGTCGCCCACGGTGAAAGTATCCTGAGTTGCCGTGCCCCAACCGCCGCCCGGCGCAAACACCAGGCTGCTGCTGACCGGGCAACTTACATGCGGGGCAGCCCTGGCGAGCGCATCCTGCTCCGAAAGACCAGCCATTCGGACAAAGTCGGCTGCGGAGCGAAAGAGGGGATAGGCGTTATCGGCATCGACCTGGTCCCAGTACCATTGCTGGGCGGCGCCGGATTGGCCGGCCATCAAGCCAGCCCAAAGCGGCGCGTGAAAGCCCAGGTACGGCGTGCTGTCCATGCCGCATTCGCCACCGAAGATCGGTTTCACAGGCTGGCCGGCGGGCACGCCGGCCGGGTCGCGCAACGCCGAAATGAGGTCGGCGGGATAATCATGATGCTGATAGTAATCGCATTGATTCCAAATCGGCTCATTAAGGTCGGAACTGGTGGTGATGAGATGATGATAAGCATCCTGCAAGCGGATGAACTGCGCCATCTCATTATGCCAGGCACCAATGTTGGCCCATTGTCCCGCCAGCGCGGCATCGGTGTATTGAACCTCGTTAAACAATTCCCAGCCCATGATAGCCGGGGAGTAGCCCCACCGCGCGACCGCGTAGCGCAGCTTGCGTTTGGTGAGCGCCTTGGCCGTCGCGTTCGTAAAAAACTGCGTCGCATCGGAAAGAAAACCGCCATTGGCAGCATTGTACGGATTCTGCCCCCAGTTCGAGTCCACACTGGATGAATACTGGCCGTGATGCTGAAGAGTCATTTGAAGAGCGACGCCGCTCTGTTCCGCCGCGAACACAATCGCATCCCATTTTTGCGCCACCGCAAGGCTGAGAGTGCCGAAGTTCCCCCCAACTTTTGGCCAATCGAGGTTTTTGCCGTCCCAATGGTCCATCCAGACCCGAGACCAGTTCTCGTGCGTCGCGCCGAGTTTGGTCATGATACTGACCACATTGGTTGTGGCGGTGGTGTCCCAAGCGACATCCTGGCCTAGAGGGTAGTAACGATGGCTATCGGTGGTGATAAAATGATTCGTGTTGGCCGGATCAACCGCCACAAACCCGCGGCTGTTCGGCCAGCCGGCGACTGTCCATGAGCTGGGCTGTAAATTACCCACCGATAGCGGTTGGCCGTTCAAGGTCACGCCCGTGACCTGGTACAACCCGGCCATCCCCGGCGTGTGGCGCACCCGCCAGGTCGTGCCCCCGTCATAGAACGCCGGGAGCGAAACCGTCGAGCCGTCTGGCTGCAGAATCTGCGCCCGCACATCGGTGACCGTGTAATCAAAGGGGTCTGATGTGAGATTCGTAACGGCGAATGACGCTTCACTGCGCGAATAGACACCCACGCCAATCGCCCCATGAAAGGCGCAGGCCAGCAGCCACAAAAGAAGCCCGCCCTGAATCCAGTTTTTGACCGGCATTGTGTTTTGATACCAAAAAGCACCCCTGCGGGCTATCGTCAATTCACATGACGCGGGAGGCCGAGATTCGCAATGCCTCAAACCAAAGGGAGGCGTGATACCCGCGCAAAAACCATGAGTAAGCTCATAATTCTTTTTGACAAAACCGAGCCGGAGGCGCAAGGTGTCTTTAGTAAACATGAGCTTACTCATCTTTATCCTATGAAGAAGCGCTCACTCCGGACGGCTCGCTCATCCGAGGCGCCCGCGCGCGGCAAACGGCTGGCCAACAAAGAGCGGACCAGGCTGGCCATTCTCCGCGCCGCGCTGGACCTGTTCGCGCAGCGGGGGTTTTATCGCACAACGACCCAGGCCATTTCCCGCCGGGCAAAAATAGCTGAGGGCACCCTGTTTAACTATTTTCAAACCAAGGAAGACCTGGCGCTCTATTTCTTTGAGCGGGAGCTGCTCGAGATAATCGAGTGGTATCATCGCGAGAAACGGCTGCAGCGGTCGCCTTTGGCTGAAAAACTCTTTGGGATTATCCATCATCTGCTGGAACGGCTTGCCCCATACGAGGAGTTTATTGGAGCGGTCTATTTGCGCGCGCTTCAACCCTCGTCCAAGCTCAGCCCGTTGAGTCTCCAATCGCAGGAACACAATTTGCGCTATTTGCGCTTTATTCGCGATGTGCTGGCCGAGTCGAGCGCGCAAGGGGAACTGCCCGAGGTGGGTGACCTGGGCGCTTACGCATTCGGCCTCTTTCACCTGGCGATCATTACTTACTGGCTGCAGGACCGTTCGGCGGGCAAGGAACAGACCCTGGCGTTGCTGGACCGCTGCCTCAAGCTGGCGGACCACCTGCTGAAAAAGGGAGGATGGGAATGGTAAGGAAAGGGGCTTCTGCCGGCATCGTGAGCCGTGGCTTGCGCCTGGGCCGGCTGGGATTGAGCCTGACCGGCAGCTACCTGGGTTACCAGGCGCAGAATCTTTTCTGGGGCGAAGCAACGCGGGACAAACGCCAGCGGGCCTTTGAGGAGCGGGCCTCGAAGCAGGTGCGCCGGGAGTTGGGCTCGCTCAAAGGCGCGGCGATGAAACTGGGCCAATTGTTGAGTCTGCAAACCCATGCCTTGCCCGCCGAAGCTATCGAGGAACTCAGCCAACTTCAAATGAGCGCTCCGGCCATGCATCCCACTCTGGCCCGGGCTCAATTCAAGGCTGCCCTGGGCAAATACCCTGAAGAAGTGCTGGCAGAGTTTGAACCCGAGCCCTTTGCCGCCGCCTCGCTGGGGCAGGTCCATCGCGCGCGGACCAAAGAGGGCGAAAAGGCAGCCGTGAAGATTCAGTATCCGGCCATTCGGTCTTCCATTGAAAGCGATTTCAAATTGCTGAGGTCAGCCATGCTTCCGGCCCGGGCCAGCGGGCATTTGCCAAAAGCCATCCTGGACGAGGTGCAGCGCGGTTTTCTGGAGGAAACCGACTATATTCACGAGGCCAGGAACATCGAATCCTTCGCCAGCGGATTGCGCCGGTTCGAGTATCTGAGCATTCCCAAAGTTCATCCGGGGCTGACAGCCGAGCGGGTCCTGACCATGTCGTTCGTCGAAGGAGAAAACGTGGGGGAATTCTTGAAGAAACGGCCCTCCCCATCGGTGCGGGACCTGCTCGGGGAACGGCTGATCGAGTTGTTTTATTTCCAACTGCATTGGCTTAAGGCACTGCATGCCGATCATCATCCGGGCAATTACCTGTTCGCGCCCGGCGGCCAAATTGGCCTGGTGGATTTTGGCTGTGTCAAGGGCATTGGTTTTGATGCAGGGGACCTGATCCGCTCGTGTGTCGAGCGGGCCTGGAGGCGGGGCGACAAGGACGCCCAACGGGTGCTGCGGCACGTGTTCGGAACCAAGGCGCCCTATGCCCGGGCGCGAAAGATGTTGTCCACACTCGAAGAGATGGCGGCTATCCTTTTCCCCGAAGGCCGCGCTACAGGATCGAAAGTCGATTTTGGCAAAGCGGAATCGCTCAACATGCTCAGCCGCGCCCTCAGAAGAGCTGTGAAGGACAAGATAACCAATCCCGAGTTCGCATTCGTCTCCAGGGCAGAGCTTGGGCTCTACAGCTTGTTGCACCGTCTGGGCTCCAAAGTGGACGTAGCGACAGTGTGGCGGAGGGTGGAAGGGATGGGCCCAAAGTAAAGGGAAGGCCATGGACGACTCAGCACGGAGCATGCAGGACTTGCTGCTCTTGAATGAACACGGGGATTTTGCAATCGTCCCTAACTATGAATTCCACCGGACTCTCAGAGCAATCACATCGGGCCGCGGGCCGGGCCCGGCCAATTGCCACCCTGCTGGTGCTTGCCACGGTCCTTCCCGAATTGTTTTCCGGCAGCACGCCCCTGGCCGGCTTCCCGAACCCCGGGCTTTTGCTCTTTCTTTTCGTCGGATACGGAATGGCCGTCTTGCTGGTGCGGGAATTGGCCGTCCGCTGCCGCATTGGTTTGGCGGGTCTGTTTTTGTTGGGACTGGCCTACTCGGTGTTTAACGAGGGACTGCTCGCAAAGACGCTTATTGTTGAAAGAAATCTTCCCATTGCGCTCTACGACCATTACGGCTACTGGCTGGGGATTAGCTTTCCCTGGGCGGCAGGTATAGGCGCCTGGCATGCCTGCGCCTCAGTGATGTTCCCAATTCTTCTGACGCACCATTTTTTTCCGCAAACAAAAGACCGGCCGTGGCTCAATGGCAAAATCGCGCTGGCTGTTGGTTGTCTGGTAATGCTCCTGGCTTGTGCCGTCTTTTTGGGCGCCTCAGCCAAGGGATTGAAAGGGACCCCCAGGCAGCTCGTGGTCCTGTTGGCGTTGATGAGTGCAGGGTTCCTTTTGGGAGGGGCGTTGAAAGGGACAGTGCTCAACCGCCCTTCCCATTTGGCAATCAAACCGCTCCTTCTTGGGTTCAGCATTTTAATTCCGTTCTGGGGATTAGGGGCGCTCGCCTCGGCCAAAGCACCGCCGGCGGGATTCTTCCTGGCCTGGGTGGCCGTCATCGTGCTGTATGCCTGGCTCCTGCGGCGACAGCATTGGCTTGCTCTGCCGAGCTTCTTGTTCTTTGGGGTTGGGTGGTATTTGCACAACGCGGCGCAGGCTACGGTCTTTGTAAGCATTCCTGGAAAGGACCCCGTGCGAGCGCTCATCACCGCAGCGGTGGACGGGCTGATTTTGTTCGTTTTGCTCCGGCAGATTGGGCGAGCCGATACGCGAGAGAAACTCGATTGCCAGCGCAATTTGGTGGGAGTCTAGCCTCTCCTCCCTCATCCTTTCCCAACTGCTAAATCTCCACTTGCATGCCTAATTCAACCACGCGGTTGGCCGGGATGCGGTAGAACGAACTGGCCGATTGCGCGTTGCGGCCCATCAGCGCAAAGAGCCATTGCCTCCAGCGCGCCATCGACTCGGACCGGTTCGGGACAATGGTTTCGCGGCTCAAAAAGAATGTGGTGTTATTCAGGCTGATTGGCTTTCCTTCCAGGCGCGCCCCGGCTAGAAGGTCCGGCACATTGGGCTCCTCCATAAACCCGTAATGGGCAATCATGCGATGAAAACCGGCGGCCAGTTCTTCTATTTCAACACGCTTTTCAGGATTCACCTGGGGCACTTCATCGGTGAGAATGGTGAGAATGAGATTGCGCTCATGGAGGACCTTATTGTGTTTGAGATTATGCAGCAGCGCGATGGGGGTGCCTTCGGGATTGGCGGTCATGAATAAAGCGGTGCCGGGAACGCGCGAGATGTTTTTGCTCGACTCGATATTATCCAGGAACATTTCCAGCGGCATCGAAGCCGGGCGCAGCTTGTTCCAGACCAGGCGCCGTCCCTTCTTCCAAGTGGCCATCAGGGTAAAAATGATAAGTCCCATCGCCAGAGGGAACCAACCTCCGTTAAGCACCTTCAACAGGTTGGCGGCAAAAAATGCGCTCTCGACAATGAGGAATAAGGCGCAGAGCGACCCGGCGCGCACGGCGCTCCATTCCCAAACTCTCCGGGCTGCGAAATAAAACAGCACCGTCGTGCAAAGCATCGTGAGGGTCACTGCGATGCCGTAGGCGGCGGCCATGTTGCTGGAAGATTGGAATCCCAACACCAGACCAATGCAGGCCACCATGAGGGCCCAGTTCACATGCGGCAGATATATCTGGCCCCGCTCCAGCGACGAGGTGTGCTTGACAGCCATCCGCGGCAGATACCCCAATTGAATCGCCTGGATGGTGAGAGAAAAAGCCCCCGAAATGAGTGCCTGCGACGCAATCACGGTAGCAGCCGTCGAGAGAACAACCAGCGGATACAGAGCCGAGTGCGGCGCAAGGATGTAAAAGGGGTTCTCGATGGCTTTGGGGTCGTGTAAAATAAGAGCGCCCTGGCCGAGGTAATTGAGGAACAACCCCGGCAGCACGATGGAAAACCAGGCAATCCGAATTGGCCTGGCCCCAAAATGGCCCACGTCGGCGTAGAGTGCCTCGGCGCCGGTGACGGCAAGAAACACCGCCCCCAATACGACAAAGCCGTCCCATCCGTTGGTGACCAGGAACCGCAGACCCAGGGCCGGGTTGAGCGAGAAGAGCACCTGCGGCTGGTGGCGGATTCCCGCAATCCCCAACACTGCAAGCGACCCAAACCACACCGTCATAATCGGGCCGAAAATGGCCCCCACTCGCCCGGTCCCATGGCTCTGGGCTGCGAACAAGAAAATGAGCGTCAGGATGGTCAATGGTATGATAAAGGGCTCGAAAGTGGGAGTGGCCACCTCGAGCCCCTCGATAGCGCTGAGCACCGAGATGGCCGGCGTTATCATTCCATCGCCATAAAGCAGGGCGGCGCCAAACACGCCCAAGCCCACCAGCAGCGCCCGCCGCCGCCCTGCTCCCGGAGAATGTCTCGAAAATGCCAGGGCCATAATGGCCAGGATGCCGCCTTCTCCTTTATTGGTCGCGCGCAAGATAATCGAGAGGTACTTGAACGAAACTATCAGCAGCAACGACCAGAAGATAAGCGACAGGACTCCCAGGACGTTCTCATGGGTCGGAGGCAGCGGGTGCGTGCCGCCGAAACATTCGCGCAGCGCATATAGTGGGCTGGTGCCGATGTCGCCATAGACGACGCCCAAAGCGCCTAAAGTCAGGATTCCAAGATAGCGGCCGGTGGCCTGCTTGCCTTCCATAAAAAACGAGCGCTCGAATCAGAGGCCCGCCCCGCGGCGCCGGCCCGCAACCCGCGATCTCGTAGCCCGAAAGCCTAGGGGAAAACCCGTAAACTTCAATCCAGCATCTTCAAATGGGGCAGGACGAGGTCCACGAGCCCCTGAGCGATTCGCCTGCTGATGAGATATGGAGCGGCGGTCCCGCCGAGGCTATTTGTGGCCGCCTGCCAGAATCGTCTCAAAATGAGGAGGTTGCTCCTCGCGCGCGACAATATTGATTTCAATCTTCTTGAACCCCGCCGCCTCCAGCCAGCGATTCAGGTCGCTCTCGGCAAACCCCAGCCAGCGGTCCCCATACAGTTGGTGCGCGCTTTCAAAATGGTGCCGGGCTAAGTCCAGAATCAATATCTGCCCGCCTGGTTTGAGAATCTTATAGACGCCCGCTACCGCTTTGGACGGCTCCTCCGCGTGATGCAATGCCTGGCTCAGAATAACCAGGTCCACGCTTTCCGCCTCAATGGGCGGGTTCTGCAGGTCCCCGAGACGGAATTCGAGATTCTTGAGATTATTCTTTTTGGCTTTGGCGGCGCCAAAGGCGACGATCTTCTCTGAATTATCGACGGCGATGACCTTTCTGCACCGCCGCGCCAGCAACTCGCTGAGCAGTCCTTCACCGGCCCCGAGGTCGGCTACTACCAGCGGCGGCAGAATTCGCAACAGCAGATGGCCAAAAGCCTGCCACGAACGCCCAGGCCCATACACCCGGTCAAAACGGCCCGCCACCTGATTGAAATAGACCTGCGCCTGTTCCCGCCGTCTATTGAGAACTCGCTTGAGGTTGATCTCGTCCCCGCCGTGTTCAGGCAGTTCCCGCGCCCCCCGAATGGCAAGCTGAATAAACTCGCGCACCGTCCCGTTGGCCTGCGCATTCAGTTTGTAAAAGGTCCGCTTGCCCTCCCGTCGGGACTGGACCAGCCCCGAATCCTGCAATAATCCTAAGTGGGTCGAAATCCGCGACTGGCCCATCCGCGTGATTTCCTGCAGCTCGTTGACCGACAATTCGTCCTTCTCGAGACATGCTACAATGCGCAGCCGCGTCGGGTCCGACAGCGCCCGAAGGGATTTAAGGGTCGAGGACACGGCTAATTCTCTGGCTCGACGCGCTGCACGCCTTTGAATTTGTCAAAATCCGTATCAAAGGACGCAATAGGATGTTTTAATTCCACCGCCGAGGCCGCCAGATAAGCATCTGCAAAATGAGCATTGCCGTCGCGGCATCTCTTCAGGGCATCCAACAGACGCGACAACTCCATGGCCTGGATGCCACGAGCTTGCAGAAAATCCAAGAACTTTTGAGCAATGGGCGCCCGTTTCATTTCGTAAAAAGATTCGAGGGTATAAAACGCTTCGGCAAGGATGAGAGGCAAGATTGTCACAAGGACCTCTCCTCTGTCGGCTCGCTCAACCAGACGGCGGGCCTTCTGCGCCATCTCGGGAGGGTCTCCAGTGAAAAACCGAATCAAAACATTCGTATCCACCAACTGGTGCTGGGAGGCCATTTATTCCAAACCTTCTCGAGCAGCCTGCAGGCTGGCCGCTCGTGCTGCGCTTTCCCGCTCAACCGCGCGGCCCGGAAATTTTTTGGCGGACCGGAGGCTGCCAAACAACTCGAGGGCACTGCGCTGTGGCCGCACAATGGCCGAGCCATCTTCTCGCAACGACCAGGTCAGGCGCTGGCGAGGTTTCACCTTGAGCGCATCCCGAATTTCTTGCGGAACGGTGGTCTGTCCCTTATCCGTTAATGTGGATGTCACCATGCCGAAAACCTAACATGCTTCTTTGCATTACCGCAAGGTCATTTAATTACTTCTATAGTCCTCATTACCTGTGCCGAAAAAGTAGGCCCTCGTGGAACTCGGCCTTCCGACAGGCAGTTCTCGGCAAATAAAAAGCTGTTAAAAAGCCGCTTTGCCTATTGACGGATACAGTGGGTCATGTATCATCTTATCCTGATACGTCAATATGAAACTTGCAGCCACAGCCTAATCTCATGAGCAAAAACTTTATCTTTTCTTCCGAGTCCGTCGGCGAGGGCCACCCGGACAAAGTCTGCGATACGATTTCCGATGCGGTGCTGGACGCCTGCCTGGCGCAGGACCCCTACAGCCGGGTGGCATGCGAGACGTACGCCAAGTGCAATTTAGTGGTGGTGGGCGGGGAAATCACCACCAAAGCCAAGCTGGACTACAATGAGATCGCCCGGCAGGCGATTCGTGACATCGGTTATACCCATGCCGATGATGTGTTTCATGCGGACAAGGTCCTCATCCTGAACGCGATTACTTCGCAAAGCTCCGACATTGCGCAGGGTGTCGATGCGCGCAAAGCCAAGGGCAAGGAAACGGCTGAACAGGGGGCCGGCGACCAAGGTTTGATGTTCGGTTACGCGACCAACGAGACGCCCGAGCTGATGCCCGCGCCCATCATGTATGCCCACCAATTGGGCCGGGCGTTAACCCGGATTCGCAAGAACGGGAAGGTCAAATGGCTCCGACCCGATGCCAAGAGCCAGGTCTCGGTGCGGTATGCGAAAGACCAGCCGGTCGAGATTACCAACGTGGTGATTTCCACCCAGCACAGCGCGGATGTCGAGCATAACACCATCAAGGAATTCTGCATCGAAGAGGTCATTAAAAAGACATTGCCAAAGGATTTATTGACCCGTGAGACGAAGTACCTGATCAATCCGACTGGCCGCTTTGTCACCGGCGGCCCTCAGGGTGATACGGGTTTGACCGGGCGCAAGATTATCGTGGACAGCTACGGCGGGATGGGGCGGCACGGGGGCGGGGCTTTTAGCGGCAAGGACCCTTCAAAGGTGGACCGCAGCGCGGCCTACATGGGCCGGTATGTGGCGAAGAACATTGTCGCATCTGGACTGGCTTCGAGCGCCGAGATTCAGTTCGCCTACGCGATTGGCTATCCCGACCCGGTCTCCGTCTGCGTGAATACCTTTGGGACGGGCGTTGTGAGCGACGAGGACATCGAGCGGGCCGTTTGCGAAGTCTTCAGTTTCAAACCGGCCCAGATTATCAAGCAGCTCAACCTGCTGCGTCCGATTTACTCCAAGACCACCAACTACGGGCACTTCGGCAAGAACGACCCGGACATCACATGGGAAAAAACCGATAAAGTGGATGCCCTGCGCCGGGCGGTGGCCCGCTACGCCCAACCGGTGGCGGCGGTCTCTTTGAAGCGCGCCGCCGCGCTAGCCAATGGCCGTCCGAGCGCTCCCGCGGGGTCGCGTCCCGGCCAATCGGCAGGCGCTCGTCCGCAAGTCAGCGCCTGAAACGATTTGATTTTAAAAGAACTTTAGCTTTTCATTATGCCAACGATCACAAAAAACAACGGTAAAAAGGCCGCGCCAACCAGCGGCAAGACCCGGACCGATTTCAACGTAAAGGACCTCAGCCTGGCGGAATGGGGTCGCAAGGAAATCTCCGTGGCAGAGCAGGAGATGCCGGGCTTGATGGCAGTGCGGGAGAAATATGGCGCGCAAAAACCATTCAGCGGCTTGCGCTTATCGGGCTCGCTGCACATGACCATCGAGACGGCAGTTCTCATTGAAACACTGGCCGAGCTCGGCGCATCCGTGCGCTGGGCAAGCTGCAATATCTTCAGCACGCAGGACCATGCCGCTGCAGCGATTGCCAAGGCGGGTTTTCCGGTGTTCGCATTTAAAGGTGAATCACTTGAACAGTATTGGGACTTTACGCTCTTGGCGCTGACGCATCCCGGGGGCAAAGGGCCGGAGCTGATAGTGGATGACGGCGGAGACGCCACCTTGCTGTTGCATAAGGGTTACGAGATGGAGCATGGCAGCGACTGGGTGAACACACCGAGCTCGAGCCACGAAGAGGAAGTCATCAAGAAACTCTTAAAGACCTGCGCCAAGGAACGCCCCGGCTGGTTCACCCAGGCGGTGAAGGAATGGAAGGGCGTCAGTGAAGAAACCACCACCGGGGTGCATCGTCTGTACCAAATGCTCGAAGCGGGCAAGCTGCTGGTGCCGGCCATCAACGTCAATGATTCGGTGACGAAATCCAAGTTCGACAACCTGTATGGGTGCCGGGAGTCGCTTGCGGACGGCCTCAAGCGGGCCCTGGGGGTCATGATCGCGGGCAAAACCGCCGTCGTTTGCGGCTATGGCGATGTGGGCAAGGGCAGCGCGCACAGCCTGCGCGGGTTTGGCTGCCGGGTCATTGTCACCGAGATCGACCCGATTAACGCCCTCCAAGCCGCCATGGAAGGATTCGAGGTGACCACCATCGAAGAGACGCTCGGCGAGGCGGACATTTACGTTACCTGCACCGGCAATTGTGATGTCATCACGCTCGAGTACATCCTCAAGATGAAGGATCAGGCCATTGTGTGTAACATCGGGCACTTCGATAACGAGATTCAGGTGGAGCGATTGAATACGGCCAAGGGCGTTTCGCGTGTGAACATCAAGCCGCAAGTGGATCGGTATGACTTGCCCGGTGATCGCAGCATTTACCTGCTGGCCGAAGGGCGCCTGGTGAACCTGGGTTGCGCCGAAGGCCACCCCAGCTTCGTCATGTCCAACTCCTTCACCAACCAGGTCCTGGCGCAACTTGACCTGTGGAGCAATCGGGACAAGTACAAGCCCGGCGTGTACCGCCTGGCCAAGAAGCTCGATGAAGAAGTCGCCCGGTTGCACCTCGATAAAATCGGGGTAAAGCTCACCAAGCTTTCCCGTAAACAGGCTGACTATATCGGCGTGCCGATCGAGGGGCCGTACAAGGCGGAGCACTACAGGTACTAGGCGGCTCGTCGCCTCAGTCACCTTTCTGCTGTCCTAAAATGGGAAACCCGGACGGCCGCGGAGCGCTATGCCTGCGGCTCCTGTTCGCCGGGACGGAGCATCTCCTCGATGGAGCGGTCCTTGAAAGGGGCAGGGTGAAACTTAGGGTCAATTTCCGCCATGTCGCAGATGAGTTTCCAGCCGTAATTCCAGTTTCCCTGGGGGATCGCAAATGGTCAGGATAGCCGTCTCGAGCATCTGCTTTTCTTCTGGCGTCACCGCGCGAACTTAGCCACCCGCTGCCGGGCGTCAACAAAGAAGGAGGAATTATGGAAATCCTGTTGAGCCAGGTCACTTTCTTAATTCATCGTTCCAGAATTCCTCCTTGGGTCAGTTCAGGCGTTTGATGGAAATATCGCGGAACATGACCGGGTCATTGTGGCCGGCGAACCCGAAGTAGCCGCTTGTTCGGTCTTTGCCCGGATGAGCGCTGCCATGCATATAATCGTGCACCTGGCTGAGGTCGCAGTCCAGAATGACCGTCCCGTTCAGTTCGACTTTGATGGTCGGCCCTTTGATGGTGACCTCTTCATAATTCCATTCGCCGATGGGATGCTGGTAGCCGCGCTGGGCAGCCACCATACCATAGGCCGACCCGTGCGCCTGCCGGGGATCGATCTTTTCGCCCGTCGCCTTTTCGTAATTGTCATCCAGAACCTGGATTTCGCACATGCCGACGTAGGCCGTGTCTCCGTGGCCCGGGTAACGGATTGCAAGGCCATTATTGCCACCCGGAGGCAGTTTAAACTCCAGGCGCGCGAGGAAATCGCCGTACTCGGCTTTTGTATAAATCGTGCCACCTTTGCCTGGCCTGCAAGTGATGGCGCCATCCTTTACCTGGTACTCCTCAACAGGCCCAGCCCAACCATTAAAATCCTTTCCGTCAAAAACAGACTCGAATCCAGCCGGGTCCTTGCCGCGGAGCCGTTTGTCCGCTTCATCTGACCCTATTTCGCGGATGAACAGGTTGCGCCAGCGGATTTCGCCGCCGTGGGTTTGAAGCTGCAACGGGCCCTTAGGGGGCACCGGCAGCTTGCGGTCGTAATAATCCTCCATGTTGGCGCCGTTGACGGTTTGGCGTCCATTGAGCCACACCCAAACGCGGGAACCAACCATGATAACCCGAAAATGGTTCCATTGACCAAATGGTTTGTCCGCCTTCACCAGAGGGTCTTTGCCCGGTGCGCCGGGGCTGTTATTCCAAAGGCCGCCGGAGCCTTTGTCGGCCCCAAGACTGAATTTAGCCCGTTCAGTCGAGTCCCAGATTTGCACCTGTGGGCAGCCCCGCAGATAGATCCCGCTATCAGCGAGGGGAACGGTTTTGTAATCAATGAGTAACTCGAAATCGCCGTAGAACTTGTCTGTTGTCAGGTAAAGTCCTTTGCCGTCGTTAACCAGTTCGCCGTTCTCGACGCGCCAATGCTGCCGGATGTCATCGAGGCTGGCGTCGTGTTTCTTCTGAAAGTCCTCTGGAGACAGCGCCATGTACTTTCGAGGGTCTTCTGTGTCGGCCCCCCACCACCCGGAAAGGTCAGTTCCATTGAAAAGGGGCGTAAAACCAGCCGGCGGAGATTTTGAAGAAGCAAGAGGCGCGCGACACCCGGCAAAGGCGATGCAGCAGAAAAAGGAAGTGACGAAAAAGGGGCGGGTGAATTGTTGATTCATGTGCTTATGCCTAAAGAAATACCGTCCCCTGCGCAATATTGAAATGGCTTACGGAACATTAAGAGCCTGTTTAAAAACAGGCTCTAAAGCGATTTGGACCGTCTGCTGGCAAGAAGAGTGGGGGCGGAGCCTTCAAAGCAGCGCCCCCACTGAGGCAGTCTATAAGAACCCAACGCAAAATTTGACGGGCCTGCTCTGAACACTATTCAACTTGATTAATCGGTTTTGGGCGGCAAGCTATTTGCCGGAAGCGTATGAGCGCGCCCGAATCGCCCGCCTCGAAGGAAGCCTCCCCGCAGCGGCAGGCGCCTGTTGCGGGAAATTCGTGGGCTTGGCCTATCACCTGGATGGCAAGCCTGTTGATCGTAGCCGGCGCCGGCCTGTACTGCTTTCATGCCTGCACGAGGGTCCCGAGCGAGACGCTCGAAGGGACCGGTGAATTGGTAAAGCAAATCGCGCAGGAGGTGCAGCAGGTTGCCTCTGCCTTCAAACAAGGGACCGTCACCACCACCTTTACCAGCTACGCCACGACCATCAGCGGCAGCCAGTACTTTCAGTTCGCAACTCTGTCGCAACGGGAGGTCTTTACGCGCACAGACGAATCCAGCGTCGCCTTCGGCTATATCCCCCTGCCGGACGTCATCGTCGAGGCCTCCGCGCCTGTTACCTATACCTATTACCTGGATTTGAGAGACCGCTGGGATTTCCTCCTTAAGGACGGCATCATTTACGTGACCGCCCCAAAGATCAAGTACAACAAGCCCTCAGTGGATGTTTCGAAGATAACTTATGAGGTCAAAAAAAACAGCCTTATCCGCAACACGAGCGAAGCTCTGGACAACCTGAAGAGCTCGATTACGTGGCTTTCGTTCAAGAAGGCTCAAAACAATATCGACCTGGTGCGCGAGACGGGCCGCAGGCAGACGGAGGCCTTTGTCCGGAACTGGCTGGCCAAATCCTTTACCGATGGAAAGAACTATCCCGTCAAGGTGCGGTTCCGCAACGAGGCGGGAGCGCAGGAACATCTGGCGCCCGAAGGGAAGGAGTAACCGCGAATGAACGCCAAGGGAGCGATGCGATAAAAATGAGGATTGAGCCAATCCCAAGCGGCCATTAGCTTCTGGCCCATGAACGTCTTGGTCACAGGTGGGGCGGGTTATATCGGGTCCATTTGCACCGAAGAGTTGCTCAACGCGGGGCATGCCGTCACGGTTTACGATGATTTAAGCGAAGGCCACCGCTCCGCAGTGGATGCGCGCGCCCGTTTTATCCTCGGTCATCCTGAGGAAAGCGGCGATATTCTGCGCGCGGTGCAAGAGGCGCGCCCCGAGGCCATCCTGCATTTCGCCGCCTTCGCCCTGGTGGGTGAGTCCATGGAGCGACCGGAGAAGTACTTTCATAACAATGTGGTCAACGGCCTTAAGCTGCTGGATGCGGCGGTCACATCGGGCGTTAAAAAGTTTGTTTTCAGCTCGACGTGCGCCACGTACGGCCCCCCCGACCGGGTGCCTATCACGGAGGATTTACCTCAGCGACCAATCAACCCGTATGGCGAGTCGAAACTAATGTTCGAACGCATCCTGCATTGGTACCATCAACTGCGCGGGCTGGAATTTGTCGCGTTTCGTTATTTCAACGCCGCAGGCGCGACCGGCAAGTTCGGCGAGCATCATCGGACCGAGACGCATCTGATCCCCAACGTATTAAAGGTCCCCTTGGGCCACGCCAGTCAGTGTGCTATCTACGGGACGGACTATCCCACCCCCGATGGGACCTGCATTCGGGATTACATCCACATTGTGGACCTGGCGCAGGCCCATATCCTGGCGCTCGAACCCGGCAAGCAGGGGTTCTTCAATCTCGGCAACGGCGACGGCTACTCAGTGCGCGAGGTGATTGCCACTTGCGAAAAGGTGACCGGCGCGAAAATCCCAGCGGTCCCTAAGCCCCGCAGACCCGGCGATCCCCCGCGATTAGTCGCAGCCGCCACCAAAGCCATCCGCGAACTGGGGTGGAAGTCGAAATACCCGAAATTGGAACAGATCATCGCGACGGCTTGGGCATGGCAAAAGCAACATCCGCACGGCTACCCGGATTGAGAAGAGAAATCAACACCCGGCGCGTTTTATCCGGGCATTTGCAAACCCAGCTTTGCAGCGACTTGCGCCACATCCTTATCTCCGCGGCCACTGAGGTTCACTATAATAACACGGCTCTTACCCATTTGCGGCGCGCGTTTGATGACCTCCGCGACGGCATGCGCGCTCTCCAAAGCGGGAATGATCCCCTCCAAATGCGCCAGTTTCATGAATGCCTGCAGCGCCTGGTCATCTTTTGCATAGGTGTATTGGACACGTTTCTGTTCGCGCAGCCAGGCATGCTCTGGACCAACCGCCGCGTAGTCCAACCCCGCTGAAACGCTGTGCGTAATCTGCACCTGGCCGAACTCGTCCTGCAACAGAAACGAGCGCGTCCCCTGCAGCACTCCCAGTGAACCGCCCTGGAATCGAGCTGCGTGTTTGCCGGCCTCGATTCCTTCCCCGCCCGCCTCGACGCCGATCATTTCGACCGATTCATCCTTGAGAAACGCATAGAACAGGCCCATCGCGTTGGAGCCTCCACCCACACACGCAACCAGGGCATCAGGCAGGCGCTGCTCCTTTTGCAGTATCTGCTCCCGGGCTTCATCCCCAATTACCCTCTGAAAATTCCGCACCATCAGCGGGTAAGGATGCGCGCCATAAACCGTGCCCAGGATGTAATGAGTGGTGCGCACATTGGTCACCCAATCGCGCATCGCTTCGTTGACCGCTTCCTTAAGCGTTTGCTGGCCCGCTTTGACCGGGACGACCTCCGCCCCGAGCATCTTCATCCGAAACACATTCAGCGCCTGCCTTTGGCAGTCCACCGCCCCCATGTACACGACGCACTTCAAGCCGAACATGGCCGCCACCGTGGCCGTTGCCACCCCATGCTGTCCCGCCCCCGTTTCGGCAATGATCCGCGTTTTGCCCATCCGGCGCGCCACCAGTATCTGGCCGACGCAATTATTGATTTTGTGGGCGCCTGTGTGCAGGAGGTCCTCCCGCTTGAGGTAAATCTTTGCCCCGCCCAGCTCGCGAGTCAGGCGCTCGGCGAAATAAAGAGGCGTCGGCCGGCCACAGAACTCTTTCAAATAGTATTGAAGCTCCCGGATGAACGAGGGATCGTTTTGGCAACGCAAATACTCTGCCTCGAGCTCCTGCAACGGGTGCATGAGCGTCTCCGGGACATAACGCCCGCCATACGGGCCGAAATGGCCCTGGGCATCGGGAACCACCCTGGTATCAATATCTGTCATTGGGACAGGATAACCGGCTAAGGCGCCCCAGTCGAGAAGGAGCCCGCCTAACTGCGGCGCAAAAAGAACGTATAGGCATTCGGATTATGCGTCTGCTCGCAGCCAATCTCCTGGTGTAAAAAGCTTCCGATATTTATCGCCTGGGCCGCGAAACCATGGGCTAGAAACAACTGCTTCATCCGTGCCATGCTCAAAAGGTTCCAATGATACTCCTCCACAGGGCGCGCCACATGTTCGGGAATCTCATCCATTTGGAAAAAACCCACGCACAGCCCACTACGAGTTACCCGGCAAACTTCCCCAACCGCCTCTTGCATTCCCTCAATCGATAGGTGCTCGAACAGGTCGTGAATGATGCAAAAATCGTAGGCCTTTTCGGGCGCATCGATTTCAAAGACGTTGCCCACGCGGACCTGCGCCGACGGAAACAACGCCCGGGCATTATCGATGTTCCTGGGGCAGAGGTCCAAGCCGGTGTAATCGATGAACCGGGCCATGCCATATGCCTCAATAAACCGGTAATCACTGGCCGACCCGCAGGCCGGCTCCAAAACCGACGGAACGGCTCCAAAACCGCCGGGTGACAGCGCGGTATTCCACAAATTCTGGAACAGATTCAGCGTTGCCTCGGGGTGGCGCGCTCGACGCTCGATAAATTCCGTGCCAGAAAGGAACCGTTCCACGTAATTTGTGACAGTGACGGTGAGTTCCCGAATCTCAGCCGGAAGGCGGGCGAATAGCTGCGCAATAAAAGCAGGAATCTCAATCCCCTCTGCGTTATCGGCACCACGGCGGAGGGCATAGAGCACGTTCTCGAACTCCTCGGGTTCGCTGGTTTGCCCAGCTAGTTTCCTAAGCCAGTTCATGACCGCCCCGAAACGCAGCTCCTGCTGCATCAAACCAGCAAAGCGTTCGCCGGAAAACCCGCGCACCAGGAATTGGCGGGTGAGAATGCTCTGGATGTTGATCCGCGGGTCCTCGACGCCGGCCACCATGTAATCACGCAGCCAGGCCGCCTCATGCCGCATCCATGACCTCGTCAGCCGTTCGGTCTCGCGCTGCAGCGACTCGTTCATTTCTCCTGGCACCGCGCGCCGGGATTTCCCGAGGCATTTCTTTGACCCTTTTGAAACAAGCTGGCTGAACCGTTTTACTTTGCCCTTAAATCCCGGGACCAAATTTCCCTCTGGGGTGAACTCCCTATTTCACCGGCAGGATGGATGAGTTAGAAAAGCTCTGCCAACAGATTCTCAACCGCCTTTCCAAGGAGGGGCGGTCTTTTTATTTCTTGGCTTTTTCCTTCTCGCCAGCCGTTTGGATTTCTTTCATGTACTTGGCCGGATTCTTGTTGAAATCCTTGAGACAATCCTTGCAGCAGAGCTTGATTTCCTGTCCCTTATAAACAAAGACATACGGCTTGTCCATCTTTCCCAGCTTCTCGCCAGAGACGATGCAGGTCTTAAGCGGATAGGGTTTGGCCTTCTTTTCGGCGTTCTGGTCAGCACCCAAAGTTGTCAACGGGCCAGCCAGTAGAGCCAGTGCAAGGGCGCCGGCGGTGATTTTTTTGATCGTGTTCATTTTTATGGTTTTAATTCAGTCACTCTTAATATACGCCACAGCGCGAGGAACCCCTCAGTGCTACTCGACAATTTTTGGCACGATGAACAGGCCATTGGCCTGGGCTGGGGCGTTCCTCAGCGCCTCTTCCTGAGACATCGAAGGGCGGACAACGTCTGGACGCATCACATTGACCAGCGGGAACGCATGGGCCGTCGGTTCGACACCGCTGACATCGACTTCCTCGAGTTTCTTAATGTATCCAAGAACATGCTCGAGCTGGGTGGCGAACTTTTGCTCTTCCTCTGCCGAGAGGGCCAGGCGCGCCAGGTGCGCGACGTATTTGACATTGATTTCAGGAGCCGGCATGGCGCTCAAGAGAAAGTCGGCGATCAGTCTTCGTCGAACTTGCGTTTAAGAAGCGTCTCGATTTCGTCCAGCGCCTGGGAGGCATCCTGACCATGGGCATGGACGGTTAATTTGCTGCCAGGCCCTGCGGCGAGCATCATCAGCCCCATGATGCTCTTGCCATTGACCTTCTCGCCGTCTTTTTCGACGAAGATTTCGCAAGCAAAGCGATTAGCAGTTTTGACAAACATGGCCGCCGGCCGGGCATGGATGCCCAGCTTATTGACGACCATGAAATCTTTGGTCATGATTGCACTGCTCACAGCTAGCTTCTTCGCGCTCATTTGGCGTTCCGATTATAGTTAGCCGAAACAGGATGCTTTTGCCAATAAAATCTGGAATACTTGGTCAACCGGACGCACGGCAGGATTCTTCAGGGCTGTGCGACTCTCACGCGTTCATTTGCGTCGATTTGAGGTTAAATCTTCGCAGCCGCCGCCATCCGCGAGATAAGCCGATCATTGAGTTCTTTGGCGGGATTGAACCCGGCGGATTTAAGCTTAGTCTGAAAAGCCGCCACCTCGATAAGGCGCGCCAAATCCCGGCCCGGTCGCACGGGGATGGTGATATGGGGGATATCGATACCGAGAATCTTGACGTATTCCTGCTCCATTCCGAGCCGATCCACATCCTGGACATCGTTCCAGGCCTTTAAGGTAATGACCAGGTCCACTCTTTTTTCATGGCGAATGCTGCGCACACCGAACATGGCGGCCACGTTGATAATGCCGATACCGCGCACTTCCATGTGATTACGGGTGACTTCGGCGCTTGTGCCCACGACCTCGCGGCCATCCACCAGCATCACCTTGGTGATATCGTCGGCCACCAGGCTGTAACCGCGCTCGATCAGGGCCAGGACGCTCTCGCTCTTGCCGATGCCGCTCTCTCCCTTAAGGATGACCCCTACCCCGAGGATATCGACCATGGTCCCCATCTCCGTTCCGCGCTCAGCGAACATCATTTCGAGAGCCAGGGTCGCCAGGTTAATGAACTTCATCGTGACCAGGGGCGTGCGAAAGATAGGGACTTGGGCGTCTTCGGCCGCTTTCAGAAAATGACGGTCGGCGTGCAGGTTGCGGGAGAAAACGACACACGGCAGTTTGTAGGAGAAAAGTGTCTGGTAGCGCAGAGAGGCTTCGTCTGCAGGAAGGGATTTGAGGAAGAATGCCTCGGCATTACCGATGACCTGCACCCGTTTAAAAGCGAAATAGCGGGTAAAACCCGAGAGCACAAGGCCGGGGCGATTGACGGTTGGCTCGCGGATGAGCCGCTTAAGGCCCGTGGCTCCCGCCAGCAGGTGGAGTTCAAGGGCGCTGGCATGTTCGGTGTAGAAGCGCTCGACAGTGACCACATCGCGTTGCATGGCATCTTAGAGGTTAAATTCCGGTCCGAGGTAAATCTCGCGGGCTTTAGGGTCGTTGACCAACTGCTCGGCGTTTCCTTCATAGACGACCTCGCCTTTGTGGATCAGATAAGCCCGATCAACCAATTTGAGTGTTTCCCGCACGTTATGGTCCGTTATCAAAATGCCCAAACCCCGCTCCTTGAGGCGGCGGATGATTTTTTGGACTTCATAAACAGCTATCGGATCAATGCCGCTAAAGGGTTCATCCAGCAAGAGGAGTTTCGGGCTGGTCACTAGGGCGCGAGTGATTTCGAGGCGGCGTTTCTCGCCGCCGCTTAATGTGTAGGCCATGCTCTTGGCAAGACGCGCCATGTCCAGTTCTTCAAGCAGGTACTTCAACCGCACGGCGCGTTCCTGGCGGCTCATGCGGCACGTCTCGAGAATCGCCAGGATGTTTTGTTCCACTGTGAGCTTGCGAAAAATGGAGGGTTCCTGGGTGAGATAACCAATCCCCAAACGGGCCCGCAGGTGCATCGGCAGCCGGGTGATGTTGCGTTCATGGAACAGGACCTGGCCTTCATTGGGCCGGACAACTCCCACAACAATGTTGAAGGTGGTTGTTTTACCTGCGCCGTTTGGCCCAAGAAGGCCGACGATCTCGCCGGGGGCAACTGAGATCGAGACGCCGTTGACCACCCGCCGGTGGCGGTATTCTTTGACGAGCTTTTGGGCCGTCAGCAGCGGTGTTTCCTTTAGATCGGCGGCCTGTGATGGACCGGGTTCGGCCTTCTGCATCTGAGGTTCGGTTAATGGCTCGCTCATTAAAAGTTTGGACCGGGCGGCCCGGCGAAGCCTCCCCGCATGGCGTGGGCCGGCCACTTTCCCGGGCTGGTCCAATTACCGTGCCCCGTGTGGCGTCGAGCCCAAACAGCAGCAGGCAGGCCAAGTAGATTGTTTCGTGGAATCATTTCTTTGGCAACACAAACGTATTAGTGGGGATCGCTTTGCCTGCCCCCATAATTTTGTAACCTGACCCGGGCATGCTGAGCGTGTTGTGAGTGCGGTCCAGGATGATGGTCCCGTTTTCGTTGGTAAGACTGGCCGTCTCGAGCCGAGCCGGTCTGCCGATGACCTCGATTGTATCGTTGGTTTGCCCTCCCACAACCGAATAGGAATAGACAGAATGGTCGCCCAGGCCATGGACCTTCTGACCGTGCTCATCGATCAGGTCGAAGACGACCTTTCCCTCGGCCACAATCGTCTTGGCCCCGTTTGTGGGGGCCTTCACCGTGAGGCTCTCGCAAATCCAGTTCATGCGCGGATGTGAGACATACACCCCGCCGCGGAACACCGCCGATTCCGGGCGAACAGTATATTGTTGGCTGAAGATTTGGGCGAATTGATTAGTAGCGGCTTTATTTGGCGGTGTGTTGGCGCCTGCGGGGCCTACCCCGGCGGTTTGAGGAAGTTCATCCGCCGGCAGCCGCATCGAGGCCTCTCCGCGCACGAACATCTCGTTGGATTGCGTGTTGATGCGCACCAAATCCCCCTTGCCCTGGCGGCGCCCGGCCTGCCAGGTCGGCCGAGCGGTCAATTCGAGCAGATTATTGGTGGCGGTATAAACGGCGTGCCCGCCGGTTAAGCGTTTGTCTTCCTCTTGGATCACCACATGCTGGTCGGCGACAATCCGCTGCAGTTGATTGCTCTGGCCGAAGGTCACCAGCATCCGGTCGCAGCTCATTCGCTCCTGAAGCAGCGCGTCGTTCCGTTCACTGACGCGGACGTGTCCGAGAAAGTTGCCCCAATTGGTGCGAAATTCGTAACTGTCCGATTGAATCTCGACGAATTGATTTGTCACGCTCAGGGTGCCGGCGCGCGGGGCATTGGAGCGCGAGAGCAACCCAGTGGTCTCGAAGCTTTGTCGCGGCAGCTTGAGCCAGGCCTTACCGTTTGCCTGGAAGATTTTGTTGGTTCGATCAATGACCAATTCGTCCCCACGCCCCTCGCGCTGTTCGGAGCGCCAGACTGGGCTGCCCGTAAAGCGGGCAAGGCCGGTGGCAGGGGTGTAAACCACGCGCTGGCCTGTGGCGTGGATAGGGAAAAAGTTGGTGATCAGGTAATCCATCGAGACGTTCTCCAAAGCCGTCAGGACCTGCAACCCCGTTGGGGTCCGCGCCCCGGTCATCGGCATCTTCACAACCAGCTTGCCCCCGCTCAGAAAAAGATTCGTGCCCGCCACTCGCACGTGACCGGTATAGACGCCCAAACCCGAATCGCGGTCATAAGCAAAACGATCTGAAAATATCTCGACAGGGGATGAGTCTGCGTTGGAGCTGCTGGGGCGCGCCCCACTACCCTGAAGCAACTCGGGCTCAATCACCGTATGCACGTGATTGGAAATAAACAGGCTGGAATTCGTCTGTTGCCACAGAAAACCTTCTCCTTCAATAGAAAACTTGCCATCAGCCGTTTGCACGTGCAGTCGTTCAGAGGAATTGGCCGATTGCGTTTTAGGGTCTTGAAAACATTGTGGCGTTTTGACGTCGAACTCAGGTTGGCCATTTTCCAGAAAGGTGTGCAGCTTGACGTTTCCGGTCAGCAGGAATCGCCCGTCCGGCAACTGCTGGCCTTGGCCGCCCTCGATCAGCGACTTCAATTGGCCTTCGTGAGCCCCGGAATAAGTGTCAGCCAGTTTGAAATTCTTTGCCGGACCCAGCTTTTGGCCGGCCGCCGTGAACGCCAACAGGAGCAAAAGGAGAATGCTTGCCACACGAGGGATGCAGAGCGGGCTTTCGGTAGGGCACGGGCCTGTGGTCGTTCTCATGCTCGCTCTAAGGCCGACAACCATCAAGAGGGCGCTCCGCCGCATTTTATCGGGTTGCGTGAAAAACCTTCAGCCAATTGACAAGCAGCCGGGGCATCTCCCTAAGCGGTATCATGTTCGGTCCGTCGCTGAGCGCCCGATCCGGTTTGGGGTGAGTTTCGACAAAGATGCCCGTTGCGCCGGCAGCCAGGGCGCTGCGGGCAAGCACCGGGGCAAACTCGCGCTGGCCACTGGACTGATGGCCGCCGGCACCCGGCAACTGAACTGAATGCGTCGCATCGAAGATAACCGGAAAACCGCAACGCCGAAGGATAGGGATAGAACGCATATCGGCCACCAGGTTGTTGTAGCCAAACGTGGTGCCCCGCTCGGTTATCAGCAATCGCGTTGCCCCCTCCCCTCGGGCCTTCTCCACGACCTGGCCCATTTCCAGCGGGGAAAGGAACTGGCCTTTTTTCAAGTTCACAATCCTGCCGGTGCGCGCTGCAGCAGCAATCAAATCGGTTTGGCGACAGAGAAAGGCCGGGATTTGCAGGATGTCCACCACCCCGGAGGTCTGTTGGGCCTGTGCTTCAGTGTGGACATCGGTTAGGACCGGCACCCCGATTGTGGCCCGCACCCGCGACAGGACGCTCAGCCCAGCCTCGATGCCCGGCCCACGAAAGGAGCTGCCAGAGGTGCGGTTGGCCTTGTCGTAGCTGGCTTTGAAGATGTAGCAGATGCCCAAGCTCTCGCAAACCCGCTTCAAGGTCGCTGCCACTCGAAGGCAGAGCTTCTCATTTTCGATGACGCACGGGCCGGCTATCAACGTCAGCCGGTTTCGCGTATTCAGGGATTTCCAAAGGCCGGAATCGCTCAGCACCCCCCGGTTGTAGCAGCCCCGAAGGCGAAAGTAAATCATCGGAACTGGCCAGCCGTGGCTCGTAGTGGCTCGCATTCTCCACGAACCCTGCCCGGGGCCAATGAGAGAGTCGGAGCAACGAGCCACCATTCCTGAGTGTAGGAGACGAGGTAAGGAGTCTCTGATCAGCAACTTCCGGGTGAACCAAAGGCGGCCAGTTGACAATTTTGATCAGAGACTCCTTACGTCGTCTCCTACAAAGGTTTGGAACTGACCTCGTATTGGGCTTGGAAACCTGCCTGTCCCTGTCTATTTGCCGCTTGCCATCCCCACGAAACACGCCACATTCTGCCTGTCTCTTGATACGTTTTTCACTTCCATGACATGGAAATCTTCAGGTGAACCTGGTTCAATGACGATTTGAGACCCGACCTTCGGGAACAGTATGGAGCGCAGAACTGTCCAGGGCAGTTTAACAGACCATGAGCACCAAATTATTCGTCGGGAATCTTGATTTCAAGGTTACCGAAAACGACCTCCGCGACGCCTTTGCCGCCCACGGCAATGTCGAGGAGGCTAATCTTGTTACCGACCGCACCACCGGGCGTCCGCGCGGTTTTGCCTTTGTCACGATGAGTTCACCCGAAGAGGCCCAAAAAGCCATCGACGCTTTGAATGGCAAAGAGCTGGGCGGACGTGCCTTGAACGTTAATCTGGCGCGGCCACGCGAGGAGCGTTCCGGTGGCGGTGATGGTGGGCGGCGCGGCTACGGCGGAGGGGGTGGAGGGCGTCGAGACCGCTACTGAGTGCAAAAAATCCTGCCGGGGCCGGGGCCCGTCAGGGTTGTGTTTACCCGGCGCCTTCCTTTCGGCTGGTCTGTGAGGTGTTGCTCGGGAGCGGGAACCGGTCAGACCCGATCGCACCATGAAAGAAATGCCTGTCGAAATTGAAGGAACAGTCCATACTGTTCTGCCAGGAACGATGTTCAGAGTCGAGCTGCAGAATAAACATCTCGTGCTGGCTACCATCTCCGGAAAAATGCGCAAACGCTGGGTACGGCTCACGATTGGAGACCGCGTTAAAATGGAGATGTCGCCCTACGATTTGGATAAAGCCCGGATTGTTTGGCGGCTGAAATAACACTAAAGTTATGACGCACCCCGTCATTATCCAAGGCGGCATGGGCGTTGCCGTTTCCGGGTGGCCCCTGGCCCGCGCCGTAGCGCGCCTGGGCCAGCTTGGCGTTGTCTCTGGCACCGCCCTGGCCGTGGTCCTGGCCCGTCGTCTCCAGCTTGGCGACCCCGACGGCGTCTTGCGCCATGCCCTTGACCGATTCCCATTCCCAGAGATGGCCGCTCGCGTGCGCAAGGACTATTTCACCCACGGCGGCAAGGCCCCCAGGGCCCCTTTCAAGCTCACACCGATGCCCGCCCTGCGCCCGCGCCGGAACCTCGTCGAGCTCACCGTCGTCGCCAATTTTGTTGAGGTCTTTCTAGCCAAAGAAGGCCACCCGGGCCTCGTGGGCATCAATTACCTCGAGAAAATCCAACTTCCCACCCTGCCCTCGCTCTACGGGGCCATGCTCGCAGGCGCGGACTATATCCTCATGGGGGCGGGCATCCCACGAACCGTTCCGGGAGCTTTAGACCTTCTCGCCGAGGGCCAGCCCGCTTCTCTGCCGGTTGATGTTGAAGGCGCTCTCCCGGGTGAAAAGACAACCTCCACCTTTGACCCGCAACTCTTCTGCTGCGGCCCGGCGCCGCGACTCAAGCGCCCGCTCTTTCTTGGCATCGTCGCCTCCGCCACCTTGGCCATTACCCTCGCCAAAAAAGCCAATGGCCGCGTCGATGGCTTTGTCGTGGAAGGCCCCACCGCTGGTGGCCACAACGCACCACCGCGCGGCCCGCTCCAGCTCAGCACCGATGGCGAACCCCTTTACGGCCCTCGCGACGTCCCGGAATTGGACAAAATCCGCGCGCTCGGTTTGCCCTTTTGGCTCGCCGGCGGTTATGGCCAGCCGGGCAAACTCGCCCAGGCCCTCCGGTTAGGCGCAACCGGAATCCAGGTCGGCACCCCCTTTGCCTTCTGTGAGGAATCCGGTATCCTGCCTGCGATTCGGCGACAAACCATTGCGTTGAGCCGTCTCGGCCAGGCTCGCGTCTTCACTGACCCAGTGGCCTCCCCCACAGGCTTTCCCTTCAAAGTCGCCCAACTGAAAAACACCATTTCCAACGCAGACAACTATCGCGCCCGCCATCGCATCTGTGACCTCGGCTATTTGCGCCATCTCTATCGCAAAGCCGATGGCTCCATCGGCTACCGCTGTCCCGCAGAACCGCTCGAACAATACCTCCGCAAAGGTGGCGCTGCCGAACAAGCCCTTGGCCGCATGTGCGTCTGCAACGGCCTGCCCGCCACCATCGGGTTCGCCCAGGTCCGCGACCAAAGCCCCGACGAACTGCCCTTGGTCACCGCCGGCGACGATCTCGTATCCCTCGCCCAGTTCCTTGCCCCCGGTTGCGATTCCTTCTCCGCCGCCGACGTGCTCGACAAGCTCTTGGTCTCCACAGAATGTTCAGCGGAGTGCGCTCCGTCCCCGGGCGCAGCAGCTTTGGAAGCGTGAGCGGTGCTCCGGTGCTTGCTGTGGCGCCTGGACCGCTGCCTTCGAAACCCTCTGTTCCCTCTGTTACCTGAATCGTTCCCCTAACTTACCCGAAGCGCTGGTCAAGCGCCATGGGCATGAATACACTTCCGCCATGACCACCGGAACGGCCCGTGACCTCCCACACGATTTGCTCCTGCCCACGCTCCTTTTTGCCGCGCTCGGCGGGATGACCTGGGCCGTTCGCGGTTGTTCCGGTTTCGGCGGCATGGATGGCTGCATCTTTGCGGGGGTCGCTTGGGGGACCGCCTGGTGGTTCATTGCCCGCGGACCAGAAGAGCCCCCATTTCGCAGATACCGCTCGGGATGGATTATTTTGGCTCTGACAATCGGCGTCGGGCTCTCGGGCAGCAGAGGCTGGATGCAATGGCCTAGCTTTTTCGACGGCCACCTCCAGACCAACACAGCACAAGGGAGGTTCGTTCCCATCTCCCGCTGGTATGGTTTTGTGTGGCTCTTCATTGCGGGAATGCCCTGGGCGGGTCTGGGCGCCTGTTTGCTTGCATGGTCGGCTCCACAACGCCCGCTGCTTACCCGCGATTGGGTTCTGCGCATTGCCTGTGGCCTGGGCGGGGCTTTGCTGGCCAGACTGTTCTTCGAGCATTCCCCCGAGGTTTGCCTGCCGTTATACAAAAGCCTTCACCTCCAGTACCACGACCTGCTCGCCAACCCCAACCTGGGCCGCTTAATGCGCGACAACCGCGCCGCTCTCGAACATCTAGGGTTGTATTTGGGTTTCCTTGCCTTTGAACTGGCCCGGCGCGATTGGAAGAATGTCACTTTAATTGCCACCGTCGGCACGCTGAATGGTATGGGCTGGGCGCTCTGCCAGAACTGGCGCTGGGCCCCGCGCTTGTGGCTGGACGCAACCTTCAACTGGTGGCGCTGCTGGGAATCCTGCGGAGGCATTAGCATCGGCATGGCTTATGGCGTTGCCTTCTACCTTGTCAACCGGCCCATAGTTCCCTCTCTTCTCCCTCTCGCCTCCCCAAGGGGAGAGGGTTGGGGAGGGGGGTCCCTCCCAGGGCTCTGTCCCACCGTCCTCTCACCCACCTCGGCCAACCTCGAGCGCTTCGCCTGCTATTCGGCGCTCATTTTCGGTTTGGGGTTGTCGGTCAAAAATGGGCTGAAAGGCTGGGCCAATCTTTACCTGGGAAACGAAGATTACTGGGACCACATCCTGTGGCTCGTTATCGGTCCGCTGATGCTGGCCGGCCTGCTGGCCATGGCCGCTTGGCTCCGCTTTCGGCCCTTGCCCACGCCGCTTCGTGGGGAGGTTTTCCCCCATGATTACCGCCTCATTTGGCTTGTCCTGGTCACCCAAAACATCCTCGCCCAATTGGTCACCGGCCCGCATTCATCCTGGATTGAGAGCGCGTTCAGCTTTTATTATCTTCTCCTTTTCGCCATCTCCGGCGTCATCGTCTTTCATTTCCAGGCGCGCCGCCATTCCTTTGCAGGAGACAAGCGCGGCCCATAGTGGGCAGGTAAGCCCCAACTATAAGTCCAACCGCAAGAGGAGAGTTCAGGTCGAGCAACAGTCGTCCGAGTCGGGTGGACGATTACGTAAGTGCCATTTTTGCCCGGATAGAATCGGATGGGCTCGGATGACTTCGGATAGGCGCGGAGCCTAACGATTCAAAACCGAGGGTACCCAAGGTGATCCGAGGCTAGTAAGAGCCGGACGCGAGGCTATCCGAGGCTATCGGAGGGCAGAACTCTGAAAGGGAACTGAAATAGGTCCCGGCTGCTCGCGCCTGCTCTCGCCTGCTCCCGTTTTTGAGAGAGAGCGGCGAGAGGAAAGGAGAGCAGACGAGACCTTAGGCCGGCGGGAACGGGAGTGATCCGGAGTGAGTATGGGAATTTTGATTTTTGATTTGCGATTGTTGGGTGGCCGGTGGGCGCTGGGCGGTCCGGCGAGGAAAAGGGGGAAAAAGCTTGTGCGCGTGGGAAAGGGAAAACAAATTGTAACATGTAACATTAACGATAAAGTTGCTGATATGCTGCGGATTTTCTGTTACACTTTTGAAGTGTAACATCGCCCTTCATAATTTAACAGCGGGCTTATTGGCCTGTACACGGGGTATCGACCAGCTCCTTCGTCGTCGAGCCTGTATGGCCATGGCAAGATGGCGGTATTCAGGTAATTCTTGACGAGTCCTGGTCAGCCACTTTCCGCAACAAGATTCAAGCACTGTTCGCCCTAATGGGTGAACCTCCCACCTCGCCCCGATGGGAGCCCAAGCGGCAGGCGCCTGTTTTCGCTTGTCGGCCCGGCAGCTTCCTGTAGGATGAGGGCGTGCTGAAACTGCCGAATCCCGTGAGCAGCCGCCAGGGCGGCCAGCTTACTGTTTGACAATGCCGGCCCCTTTGACAAGCAGCGCGCTGCTGGCGCCGAGCGAGCCAACGGTTCAGCCCCGGCGCAAGGGGACCCTCCTGATTGTCGATGACGAAGAAGGGCCGCGGCAGTCGCTGCGGGTGATTTTCAAAGATGATTACCATTTGTTGATAGCCAATGACGGCCCGACAGCGGTGCAGATAGTCCAGCAGAACCGGGTGGATGTGGCGGTGCTGGACATCCGGATGAATGGGATGTCAGGCATCGAGGTGCTGGAACGCTTGAAGTATGTCGAGCCGGGCATCGAGGTGGTGATGATGACCGCTTTCGAAACCACCGATACGATGCGCCAGGCCCTGCGGCTGAGGGCATGCGATTACATCAACAAACCCTTCGATGTGCCCACCATGCGCGCGGCCGTGGCCAACGCGATGCAGCGGCGCACCCTTGAAGGGGAGATTCATAACAATGCCGAGCAGCTCCAGGAATTGCTGGCGGAATTGCAGGACCACAAAATCGAGGAGCAGATGGCCCATACCCGGGGAGAGATTTACGCCAGCATCATCCATGACATTAACGGGCCGCTCACAGTGATTTCGGGGTTCGTTCAGCTTCTCAACCAGCGAATCGGCAACGCCACCCAGCTCGAACTGCAGGACCTGGAGTTCATCAAGGACCGCCTCAAGACTATCACACGGCAGGTGACCAACTGCATCGAGATTTCGCGGCGGTATTTGGGATTTCTACGGCGGCACCAGGACGACGCCCCGCGCGTTGGGGTTAATCAGCTCCTGGCGGACCTTGGCCACCTCGTGCGCGTGCATCCCAGCCGGCAGAATCATCCATTCGCCGTTCACCCGCTGGCCGAAGACATCGCCGTGCGCATGAATGGGACCGACGTCATCCAGGTGCTGCTGAATCTGGCCGTCAATGCCTTCCAGTGCGCCCCCCAGCAACACTCTGTAGAAATCGAAGGCAGGGTCCTGGCCCGCCCGCTGGACCTCGCCACCTTTAAGGATGGGCCGCAGGACCGGCTTCTGAATGTCGAGAATTTTAACAATACCGCGCCGCTGTTGGCGTTAATCGTGCGGGATGCGGGTCCGGGCATTCCCCCGGAGCTGTTGCCGAAGATTTTCCAACCCTATTTCTCGACTAAGGGGGCCCGGCAGGGGACCGGCCTGGGACTGAACATTGTCCAACGCCTGACAAAAGAAGCGCAAGGCGCGCTCCACCTGCACACCGAGCTTGGGGTCGGCACCACCTTTTCCATCTATTTGCCCGCCGTGTCACTCGCAATCGAGAGCCAGGGCAATTCTCACAGCCCGGCCTCGCCCTCAATTAACGGCTCAGCTCCCCCTTAAGGGCCTTGTGCAGTTGGCCGGCTGTTTTGCGCGACGCCGGGAGCAGCCAGGAAGAACGCTCGGCAAACCGGAACAATTTCACCTCTGGCAAACTCGACACACAAAACACGCTTTGCTGCCCGTACAGAAACAGACCACGCCACCCAATGCTGCAGGAGCGCAGCTCACGAATCTCTTCGAATGGGATGGTCAACTGGACGGAATCGCCTGAAAAGACCAATTCGTTCTCGGTAAAGCTAAGCCAGCCCACATCATCGGCGTCCTCGATCAACGCTCGCAGTCCGGAGTGAATCCGCGGACTCAAAGTCAACTGGGCTATAAAGCCGTCTTTGGCCCCAGGCGGGATGAGAGGCCGGACCAGCCTCGCAATATAAGGGTTTCCAAAGCCGAACGGGAGAAAGAAAAGGCTGGCGGCAATCACCGCCACCGGGCAGAGGAAAGTCAGCAAGCTCAACTTCATCACGCTCAAGAGCAGCATCGAGATGACCACCGGCACCATGAGCAGCAGGCCGTAAGCGCAGGTGGCCAGCACCGCCCAAAGGCCCAGCAACCGGGCAGGACCAACGCGGATTCGAGCCGCAGTGGAAGGCAGGGGCTCGCGCATATTATAGGACCAGGCGCTTCTGAGAATCCGCACGTTGTCGCATGGCCGCAGGGTACTGACTGCTGTTGGGGGCGTCAACGCCCCTCAGTTTCTATAGTTTCCGTCGCCAGTTGCCGGGCCTGCTCGATCAGCCTCAAATCCTCAGCCAGATTCCCAAAACGAAATCGGGGCGCGCCGCTCTGCTCCTGGCCCAGCAACTCGCCTGGCCCGCGCAGTTTCAAGTCCGCCTCCGCGATCTCGAATCCATCGGTAGTGGCCTCGAGCACGCGCAAGCGGCGCCGGGATTCTTTGCTCCCAGCCCGCGCCACAAGGACGCAAAACGAATCATGCGTCCCGCGGCCAATGCGTCCGCGGAGTTGGTGCAGTTGGGCCAGGCCGAACTGCTCGGCGTTTTCAATCACCATCAGCGTGGCGTTAGGCACATCGACCCCGACCTCGATCAGAGTCGTCGCGAGCAGGGCCTGGACCTGGTTGGCCCGGAACCGCCTCATCACGTCCTCTTTCTCGCCCGTGGCCAGCCGGCCATGGAGCAGGCCGAGGTGAAACGGGGCGAGCCGTTGGCGCAGGGCGTCGAATTCTTTCGTGACAGCCTTTACCTCGTTAACTCCGCCGTCTTCAACACGGGGGCAGATGACATAGGCCTGCCGGCCTTCGGCCAATTTGCCCCGGACAAAATCCCAAACCTTGGGCAGCGTATCGGCGCCGCGCACGAAGGTCTTGATGCGGCCTCGACCGGGCGGCAGTTCATCGATGCGCGAGCTGTCCAGGTCCCCGTAAAGGGTGAGGCCGAGCGTGCGCGGGATGGGTGTGGCGGTCATCACCAGCAAATGGGGGTAGCGCCCTTTGCGCACGAACTCTTCGCGCTGGACCACGCCGAACCGGTGCTGCTCATCGATGATGACAAGCCCGAGGTTCTCGGCCATGAACCCCGGCTGTATCAACGCATGCGTGCCGATGGTCAGAGACAGGGGAGTGGATGATTTTGCGTTGGGGTTTGCAGCCTCTCGCGCTGGGGCCAGCGCTTCGGTTTTGCGGCTTGCGGTGCGAAGTCCCACGCGCACCCCCAGTGGCCTGAGCCAGTCGCTGAAGGTAAGAAAATGCTGCTCGGCCAGAATCTCCGTCGGGGCCATGAGCGCAGCGCTGTAGCCGCTTTCCAAAGCCATCAATGCGCAGCAGGCCGCAACCACCGTCTTGCCCGAGCCGACGTCGCCCTGCAGGAGCCGCCGCATCGGATGCGCTCCGCTCATGTCTTTACGCAACTCGCGCAACACCTTCGTTTGGGAAGCCGTGAGCGTGAACCCGAGCCGGGCAAGAAACGGTTTGATGAGGTGGTTGTCGCCACTGCAAGGCAGTGACTGGGCATTGGCTTCAAAGTTTCGCCGCCGAAGCTGGATGCGCCGCTGCAGTTCGATGAATTCATCCAGTGCCAGCCGGCGCCGGGCTATCTCAGGCTCCCCGGGGGCTTCCGGGAAGTGCAACATCCGAATGGCGCGCGCGCGCGATGGGAAACTCATTATTGCTGCAGAATTAGCGGCGAGCATTCGCGCGCGGGGGTCTGGCGCACTCGAAGCTGCTTTGGCCGGGGCTGCAAGGTTCAGTTGGGGCCAGGGCTCATCGATGCGGGTTTCAAACGCCTGCAACGTGCGCCAGACCATTGCCCGCAACCAGCGTTGCGGCAGACCTTCGGTCAGCGGATAAACCGGCGTGATGCGGTTGAGATGAATGAAGCTCTCCTCGCCTCCTTCGAGAACTTCAGTTTCCGCATGGTCGATGGTGCGTGGCTTGAGCGAGACTGGTCTGCCGAACACGAGCACTTCATCACCGGGTTTGAAGTATTTTTCCATGTACAGCAAGTTCCACCACCGGCAATGCAGGCGCGCCGAACCGTCATCGAGGATTATCTCGAAAATGGATTTGGAGTGCTGCTTGTACCATTTAGTGCCCATGGCGACGATCTTGCCGTGGGTAATCGCCGGGCTGCCCTTTTCCAGTTCGGCGATTCGGCGCAGATGTTGCCGGTCTTCATACCGCAGGGGCCGGTGCAGGAGCAAATCCTCGATTGTCCGGACTTCCAGGCGCGCCAACTGGCCGGCTCGTTCGGGCCCAACCCCAAATAGACTCGTCACCGGGCGTTTCAAGGGCGAGACAGTAGAACTGGCAACAGTCATCCCCGGGCAAAATACCGGGCCTGATGCAAAATCCGAGTCTTTTTGTGGGCAGGTGACTAAAGAATGGGCGCGCTGCCGTCGAGCATCTTGACCTTGTTGTGGAGGAAGTACTCCTTGGTCAATGCCCGCATCATGGCGCCGCGCTGGTCAAAGAGCCGGCGCAATTTACGCGGCTTGTGCCGGGCAAGGGCGTAATGTGTGAACAGCGGCATGGCGATCGTCGTATCGGTATAGCACACGATAGCGTCGGGCAACTTGGTTGGATCGACCTTCCCCCAACTCACGGCCTCGCTGGGTGTGGCGCCGGAGAGGCCCCCGGTATCGGGCCGCGCGTCGGTGACCTGAATAAAAAAGTCCTGGCCGAATTCTTTGATCCGCAGCACCTCCTGGATTTGCGGCTCGGTCTGGAGCATGAAATTCTTCGGGCTGCCCCCTCCCCAAAGGACCACGCCGCTTTTGCCCCCGCTGCGCTTGGCCGCCAGGACGAAGGCAGTCGTCTCGTTCACGTCAATCGAGGGATTGACTCGAAGCCGGTTGCCGCGCAATTCGACTCCGGCCACGTTCATCCCGATGGTCGAATCGCCGGGCGATGACGTATAGCAAGGGACTCCCGCCCGATACGCGGCGGCGAGCACCGACACGTCCTTAAGCCGGTTCTTGCGCTCCCATTCCGCGCAATATCGCCCCAGCAGATAGTGCAACTCGGCGGTCCCCATCTCCTTCTGGAACTCGGCCTGGACGAGAATTTCGCGCAGGATGTCGTCGGTGGCCATTAAGCCGTCCGAATAAGGAATGACCACGTCATAGACGCGGACCAAATCATTATCGCGCAAATCGGTGTCATCGAATTTGAAGCTGCCGGCGTGCAACGGGTAATTGAGGGCGAAATGCATGTCGTGATAGAGGTTGGCCCCCGTGGACACGATCCAATCGACAAACCCGGCCTTGATCAGCGGGATGATGCTCGAACAACCCAGGCCCGCCGGAGTCAGCGCGCCTGAGATGCTCATGCCAATCGTCACATCCGCATCGAGCATCTTATTGGCGAAGAGCTGGCAGGCCTCCTTCAATCGCGCTGAGTTATAGGCCAGAAAAACCTCGTCGATTAAATCGTCGAGCTTTTGCCTGCCGGTAATGTTCTTTGGCAAAATCCGCTTGCCCGCCATGTACTGCTTCTTGTGCGGGCATTGCTTTTCTTTCATCCAGTCCGGCAGTTCCGAAATATCTTCGCGAGACCGGACGTGTTTCTTGTGCGCTTTAGCCATAAATAAAAATTCAATTCGGACAAAATTTGCGCAGAACGATACGCAACACACCGGCCTTGCCAATGTTTAAATTGCGCGCCAAACCCTTCGTTACGCTTCATCAGTTCCCAAGCGCACCCGCATTAGCAAAGGGGTTGGAGACGTATTGCAGCCGGCTCAGCGCTTGCTTGCGCATGGAAATGCTTCCAAGATTTCCTAAAAATTTATTGACTTGTGGCGGGGCAACGGAGTAGCATCGTGTTCAGCCGTGAACTAAAGGAACGTCTATGTCCCTGATGGATGCTCTTCTGCTGGACCCCTTCGCGCTCGACGTGTGGATAGCGCCCCGGACCGACGGCGTCGCCGGCACCGGTACCGAGAGTGATCCTCTGGACGGTAGCACCCAGGCAAAGTTCGATGGGGCCATGCTGGCGCTGCCGATTTCTGTGACGGGAGTTTCCTACAGCGGGACCACGGTCACTGTCACCGCTTTTGACAACGGGTATTCGAATGGCGATTTGGTCCTGATAGCGGGTGCGACAGGGCCTAACGGGGGCCCGTTCAACGGTATCTTCTCGATTTTCGGGATCAATGTTGCCACCGGTCAGTTTTCCTACACCACAACTCAGCCCCAGGGCCTGCCCAACGGCGCTATCACGTGCCGGTTGGCGGTCTCAGCCGGGGCGATGATTCCTCTCCCGTTTAATCCTCCGGCCGCTGTCCATCTGGGACCAGGCACTCTTCAAACACAGGGCTTTGCACCGGGTTCCACTTCCTCACAAACCCAGTGGCAGCCGGGCGCTGCCTTAAAGGTTTTCGGCTCGGGGATGGAAGTGACGGTTCTCCAGCTCGTTGGGGCCAGTGCGCCTTATGAATACGCCGCCATCGGGTGCAACTACAACGATTACCTTGACTCCTTCGAGGCATCCGACTTTACGGTGGACTGCAACCTGGCCGGCCAAGCGTCTTCCAACGTCGCCTGCGGCGCCATCCAAGTGGTGGGCAAGCACACGCGCACCAGGAGGATTCGGGTGATCAATTTTGGCACACAGACACCAGGTTTTGAATGCTTCCCGCTGACCGCCGGCGGAGCGCACCCGGACAATCCTGAATGCTTCGACGATATCATCGAGGATTGCATTTTAGAGCAGCCTTCGATCAATAACGTTCGCGAGACCACCTGCATCAATATTGGGGGTGGGGAGCGGCCTACGGATGGGCTGACGGCCTATCACCGGGCTTGCGTGATCCGACGCTGCTTTTTGAATTGCGAGTACCGGGTGAACCCTGTCCCCGTCTCGTCGATCAGCATCGCCGGGGTGGCGGCTACGCTAAAAACGAGCTTGCCGCATGGCCATGTGGCCGGCGACGTGGTTAGGATAAGCGGAGCATTGGTCAATGGAACTGCGAATAACTCCTTTAACGGATCGTATTCAATAGCCTCGGTAATTGACGGCTTCACGTTCACCTATAACGTTGCGACCCCCGCGCCCACAACCAATGCATCGGGCGACATGTGGGTGGACCGCTTCTCGAGTCAGTACCTCACGATAATAGGCATGACTGTAGCATCGGCGGGAGGGAACAATTATACTGTGACACTAACCACGGCCACACCGCATTTCCGCATTCCAGGAAACAACGTGGTCGTTTCAAATGTTTACGACGCTAACAGTTCGACAAGTCCAAGCCCTTTGTACAATGGAGCCTTTACGGTCACGAGTGTCACCACCCCAACTGTTTTGCAATTTATCATCACGAGCTCAACGACACCTCCTAGCGTCACCTCGGTGAGTTCGGCGTTTGTTGGAGTACCATTTCAAACTCTATCCGCTGACGCGGGCGCAGCGGCCATCGTGGAGCTAAACCGGGTCCTTAACGCAAGGTTCGGCGGGCCTTACCATGACACCTACAATTCGAGGGACGTGACGGTTCGCATGAATCTCTATAGGGCAGTTGTTACTGGGCCATACCAGAATCTGGGAGGGCTGAGTTCTTCAAGAGCACTGGTCTCGCTGACGTATGACTTGGAAACCGGTGTTTATGTTGCCACGGCTTCGACCTCCTATGCCCACGGCTTCGTAGCCGGGGATGCTGTCAAGGTCACCAATGCCACTGGGCAAATCTATGACTATTTGAACGGAGTGTTCACGATCCTGTCGGCGGATCAGCAAACGTTCAAATACAATCTCGCGGGCAACCCGAACCCACCCAACAACTCCGGCTCCAGTCCGACTGGGGACTACGCCAGATTGTGGCAGTGTGATCGGCTGGTAATTGAATCTAACGAAATCGAACTGGTACCAACACCTTCGAATTGGGGTTCTCCGTATGGAATTCTGGTAGGCTACGCCATCTCCAGTTCTCCGCCCCTGGTTCAAGAATCTGTAATCCGTCACAACTGGATCCGGCACCTTGATGGGCTTTCGGATCCATCAGGTATGACTCAGGCCACGGCCATGCTCATTGATGGATGTGAAGAACTCATTAGCGAAGAGAATGCCATCGACCTGAATTCACCCACACCCCTCAATTTTGAGTACTGCACTAACACCGAGTTCTTCGCAAACCAGTCTCCGGAAGGAGCATTGATTCCTTGCTACAACCTTGCGACGAACATGAGTGCTAGCGAACTCCAAACGAATATCGATGATGCGGTGATCCTCGCGTTCTAGAGCCGAGAGCAAATTTATGGGAAAGCAACCGAGAACCAAGCGGGCAGAGCAGTTGCTCCTCATCGCCATCATAATCGCAGTTCCCCTGGGTCAGACCTTGGCAGATGCGTTCGTTGGTGCGCCGAGTGCTCCCAGCCCCGGGCCAATGGAAACACCGAGCGTCTTGCCTTTTGCGATCAACTGGGCCGGTTTTTCCTCGATGCGCTACCAGCAAATTTATAACGCTTCGCTTTTCACCAACGTAGGCTCCGACTTCATTTACATCACCACTTTGACGTTCCACTTCCAACTCACCCCCGTGTATGGGCGGGGGGCAGCTCCCTGGACCGTCACAAACATACAGATTAACCTTTCAACCTGCACCAACGGCGCAGATGGCTTGAATCCCGTCTTCGCCAATAACGTTGGGTCCGACAATACCGTTGTTTTTGGCCCCAAGAGCTACACGTTTTCTGGCGGCCTCAGTGGCGACACTCAAGTGATTCCGTTCGACCGACCATTTCATTACAAACCGCCGCTGGGCGATCTCCTGGTGGACATTCGCGTGTTTAACGCCAGCGGACCCGTCAATTACAACTTTGCGGTGCCTTCATTTGACGCCTATGCCTCGCCAACCGATGAAGTCTCCCGCGTTTGGGCAACCAACGTGACGGCCCTATCGGCTAACGGATCGGATACAACCGGACTGCTGACTGCAATACAGTTTAGCCCGATCCCTGCATTGCGCATCTATACTTCTTTCTTTGGAACCTCGACCAACTGGGTTGCAATAGAGTGGCCCACCCAGCCCACGGTATTCGTCCTGGAGTCGTCTTCTCTATCGGGAGGCAGCGTGTCTTGGCAGCTATTGACAAACGCTGGAAGTGGTCCCAGCGCTTTCTTTCAGCGTTATTACTTCCCGGTCGATTCGACCACCAATAGCCGGTTTTACCGACTGGTCTGGCCATCGGGCCAGTGAATTGTTTCGATTGATAGGAAAGCAAAAAAGCTATGGCGTTAATTGATGCATTACTGTTGGACGCCTACCGGATGAATATCCGGGTGGGATACCGGACGGACGGTTTTGCCGGACGCAGAGCCGCCATGCATTCTCCCTCCCCTCCTTTGGAGGAGAGGGTTGGGGAGAGGATGCCTTGGTTCCTGACGGCACTGGGTTCACCGGTTTGGTTGCGGCTCCGTTGCGCCGAACTGGTTTGCTGTCCTGCGCCCTGTCCTTTTCTGCTTATTCCGCAATCGTCAAAGGTTTTTAAACTTTTTCATTTTTGGTGAAAGATTTAGGCACCTGGTCACGTATTAGGGGCATGAGAATGTTTTTGATGAAATTTATTGACGCGGGGGGGGGGGCAG
>DASYZB010000102.1 GCA_035946615.1 Verrucomicrobiia bacterium | reverse complement strand
AGTAATACTTTAACTTTATCGAGAAACATCAAATTCCACGATTTTGAGGTCAATTTTTCGAATGTTTTATTGATTCTAAAGCACATCATGGGTTCGTTCCAGGTTTTTCATTTTTTCGCGCCAAAGGCAACCTGATCTTGGACTATATCGTTGATTCGGCAAGGGATTGTCGACCGTAATACCCTTATTCCTGCTGTAACTGTCTGCAACATGGACGCCGGGCGTTTTGTGCCCTTGTCTTCAATTTCAAATCTTCAAAGCCGCTTGCCACTTCGGGTGGTCAGTCCCTCATCGCTGCCCTGTCCAGCCTCGAAGCAGTATACCACATGAATATTAATTTGTAAAGTAGATAATGGAATGCTGTCGTTAGCACATGATATGTCCGGTCGAATTAGCAAGTGAAATGTCCGGTCCGAGGAAGCGGCGCATGGTAAGGCTCTAGTCGGAGGTCCGACATGGAGCATTGCAGTGTGGCCGCGATGGAGCGGGCAATGAAGATGCAAGAAGTGATTTTGCGAGCTTTGGCCAGGACGATTACCTGGTGGCAGGCGGCCGAGATTGCGGGGATCAGCCCTCGACAGATGCAGCGTTGGAAGAAGCGATACGAGTGGGGAGGGTACGACGGCCTGTACGACCGGCGGCGGGGTCAGCCGAGCCCGCGCCGGATTCCGCTGGAGACGGTGGAGCGCGTGCTGGGGTTGTATCGGGAGAAGTATTTCGACTTCAACGTGCGGCATTTCCACGAGAAGTTGGTGGAGGAGCACGGGATCGAGCTGAGTTACACCTGGGTGAAGCTGGTCCTGCAAGGGGCAGGGTTGGTGGCCAAGCGCAAGCAGCGAGGGGTGCATCGGAAACGGCGGGAGCGGCGCCCTCTGCCCGGGATGATGTTGCACGTCGACGGCAGCGAGCATCGCTGGTTCGAGCATGATCGCTGGTATGACTTGCTGGTGGTCATGGATGATGCGACCAGCCAGATCTATTACGCGCAACTGGTGGAGGAAGAATCGACGCGGACGGTGATGGTGGCGCTGCGGGAAGTGATCGAAAATAAGGGAGTCTTCTGTGCCCTCTACAGCGACCGGGCGAGCCACTTTTTTCTGACTCCTAAGGCGGGGGAACCCGTGGATCGACAGCGTTTGACACAGGTAGGGCGGGCGCTGAGTGATTTGAGGATCGAGATGATTCCCTCCTATTCGCCGCAGGCGCGGGGGCGGAGTGAGCGGAACTTTGGGACCTGGCAGGGACGGCTGCCCCAGGAGTTGCGCTTGCGGGGGATCGGGACGGTGGAAGAGGCGAACCGATTTCTCAAGGAGTCTTATATCGCCGAGTTTAATCGCAAGTTCACGGTGAAGGCCGCCCAGCCTGGTCACGCCTTCGTGCGGGCGCGGCGGGGCGACTTGGATCGGGTTTTCTCGATTCAGCACGAGCGCATCGTCAACCGCGACAACACGGTGAGTTGGTCAAACCGCTGCTTGCAGATTGAGAAGACGTTGTGGCGGGGCAGCCTGGCCGGCTGCCGCGTGACGGTCTATGAACATTTGGACGGAACGGTGAGCCTCGGCTATGGCCCCAAGGTCCTGGGCCGCTACACGGGGGAGGGCGTCGCGCTGAAGCCGGGAGATGGTAAACCCGCCCTTCCAGGCGAAGCGGCCTAAGGGGGAGAAAATGACATGTCCACACCAGGGAGGGAGATCGGAACTTGGAGTCGGGAGACTCAATCGCCGTCCCGCCGATGCCAACCCGAATCGGCTGTGCGCGCGAACTCCAGTCGCCCTACGGGCGCCTTCCGTTCGCGCGCAAAAAGCAAAACAAATCCTAAGGACGAACAAAAGGAGAACAAAACCGGACATTTCACTAATCAAGAATACCGGACATTTTAACTTGCTAACGACACTCTTTCGGGCATCAATTCTGTCCTTAAGCAGGCATGCAATCCGCGATACAATCAAGGGATGCACAATATCAATCGTATTTCCCACGGTGCCAGGCGCGCATGGGCCGCCCTGGCAATCGCAGGCTTGGCGTTGCTCTCTGCTTGCAACCAGAAGCCGACCTCGACCCGCGAGATTTGGGCGGAAGTGGACGGCAAGCCAATCTATCGCGACCAGGTTGAAAGGCAATACCGACGTCAGATGCAGTCGGGCTCGGACGCCGGCAGCCCCGTCCAGGCGCTCACTTTCAAACTAAACATTCTGAATGAACTGATCAACAACCAAATTCTGGTGGATCACGCCTCGCATGCGCGGATTTCAGTGGCTGAAACCGAAGTGGATTCCAAGCTGGCGCAGCTTCAGGTGGCCTTTACGCCGGATGAATTCCTGAAGAAAATTAAGGAACAGGGATTGGAGCTGAGCGATGTCCGCGATGAGTTGCGGGAGTCTCTGATCATCGAGAAATTGATTAATAAAGAAATCACGTCGCAAATCAAAATCACTGATGAAGAGATTGCTGATTTTTATAAGCATAACGAGGCCAGCTTCAACGTCCCCGAAACCCAATACCACGTGGCCCAGATTCAGGTGACGCCCGTTCGCGATGCCCAAATTCGCAATCTGAAAAACGATGACGCGCAAACGCCGGCGGCGGCGGAGCGCAAGATTCAGGCCTTGTACGCCCGGCTGCGCAATGGCGAAGATTTTGCAACCGTGGCTCAGGAGTATTCCGAGGATCCCAGAACGTCAGCGGGCGGGGGCGACATGGGTTTTGTCCCAGCTTCTTCACTGGCGGGCAGCCCGATACTCAAGCAAGCTTTGAGTTCCCTCAAGCCGGGCGAGATTTCAGGGATTGTTCGAACCCCGGCGGGATTCCATATTTTCAAGCTCCTGGAGGTCGAAGAGCCCGGCCAGCACCTCCTTTCCGACCCGTCGGTTCAGAGCGCCATCCGGCGAAACCTGACCAACGAAAAAAATGAACTCATGAAATCCGCCTACATTGAGGACCTTCGCGATCAGGTGAAGGTGGTTAACAATCTCTCCCGGAAAGTTGTCGCAGCCGCAGGCAATCCCTCTGGGGTTGATTAGCCGCGCCGCTTGAGGCTAGGCCAGGCGGATCAGCTTAAATCCGGTTTCGACTCCCGTCAGTTCCTTTACGTAAACACGCTCAATACGGCCGGCCC